>NZ_JCAFUN010000005.1:0-275346 GCF_059371375.1 Stenotrophomonas sp. YJH_SMC_64
GCAGTTCTACTTCCGCACCACCGACATCACCGGCGCAGCTGCTCTGCCGGAAGGCGTCGAAATGGTGATGCCGGGTGACAACGTCAAGATGGTCGTCACCCTGATCAACCCGGTGGCAATGGACGAAGGCCTGCGCTTCGCTATCCGCGAAGGCGGCCGTACCGTCGGCGCCGGCGTGGTCTCGAAGATCATCGAGTAATCTGGTAGTATCTGCGCCCCGATGTTGCCTGGGTAGGGCATCGGGGCGTATCAAATGGGAAAGCAGGCACAGGATGTGCCTTGTGTTCCCCGGACCAGGAAGGGTCAATGCCATTCAGGCGGCGTCAACAGGCGACTGTTGACAGCTGCCTTGCGTGCCATTATGCTTCTACGTCTGGGCAGGCCGGGAAACTGGTCTGCCTACGTTTTTGAGGTCTATGGATTGACCTTGGCGGCCTGCAGGAGTGCGGGCCGTCCGTATTCAGGAATTTCATGGGGCAAAGCAACCCAGAGGCTTTGTCTGTCGCTCTTTTAACGAAGGAACCTACCGCCATGGCGGACCAAAAGATCCGGATCCGGCTGAAAGCGTTCGATCATCGTCTGATCGACCGTTCGGCCAGCGAGATCGTTGAAACGGCAAAGCGGACCGGCGCGCAAGTGCGTGGCCCGATCCCGCTGCCGACCAAGATCGAGCGTTACACCGTTCTCGTTTCCCCGCACGTCGACAAGGACGCGCGTGACCAGTACGAGACCCGCACGCACAAGCGCGTGCTCGATATCGTTGACCCGAATGACAAGACCGTGGACGCGCTGATGAAGCTCGAACTGGCTGCCGGCGTCGACGTTCAGATCAAGCTGACCTGAGGACTACGACCATGACGAAGAAGTATTCGTTGGGCTTCGTGGGCCGCAAGGCTGGCATGAGCCGCGTGTTCACTGAAGATGGCCGCTCCATCCCGGTGACCCTGATCGAAGCAACCCCGAACCGCATCGCGCAGATCAAGACCGTCGAAACCGACGGCTACAGCGCCGTGCAGGTGACCGTCGGCGCGCGTCGCGCTGCCCTGGTCAACAAGCCGGAAGCCGGCCACTTCGCCAAGGCGAAGGTGGAAGCGGGTCGTGGCCTGTGGGAATTCCGCGTTGAAGACGCGCAGCTCGGCGATTTCGCCGTGGGCGGCGAAGTCAAGGCGGACATCTTCGAAGTCGGCCAGATCGTCGACGTCCAGGGTGTCACCAAGGGTAAGGGCTTCCAGGGCACCATCAAGCGCCACAACTTCCGTATGGGCGATGCAACCCACGGTAACTCGCTGTCGCATCGCGCGCCGGGTTCGCTGGGTCAGCGCCAGACCCCGGGTCGCGTTTTCCCGGGCAAGAAGATGTCGGGCCACATGGGCGCGGTGCAGCAGAGCACCCAGAACCTGGAAGTGGTCAAGGTCGACGTCGAGCGCGGTCTGATCGCCGTTCGCGGCGCCGTTCCGGGCGCGGCGGGTGGCGACGTGATCGTCCGTCCGGCGAGCAAGGCATAAGGAGAGATGACGATGGAACTCGTTATCACGGGTAGCAACAACAAGGTCTCGGTCTCCGACGCCGTGTTCGGTCGCGATTTCAGCGAAGATCTGGTCCACCAGGTCGTCGTTGCCTACCGCAACGCCGGTCGCGCCGGCACCAAGGCACAGAAGACTCGCTCCGAAGTGGCTGGTACCACCAAGAAGTCGAAGAAGCAGAAGGGCGGCGGCGCGCGTCATGGCGCACTGACGGCTCCGATCTTCGTCGGCGGCGGTGTCACCTTCGCGGCCAAGCCGCGCAGCTTCGAGCAGAAGGTCAATCGTAAGCAGTACCGTGCCGCCATGTGCGCGATCCTGTCCGAGCTGAACCGTCAGGGCCGTCTGACCATCGTGGAGTCCTTCGATGTCGAAGTGACCAACACGAAGGGTCTGATCGCCAAGCTGGCCGGCCTGGAAGTGGGCAAGCGCCCGCTGATCGTCACCGAAGAAGCGTCCGAGCACCTGTACCTGTCCGCCCGCAATCTGCCGTACGTGCAGGTGCGTGACGTCCAGGGTCTGGATCCGGTCTCGCTGGTGGGTGCCGACACGGTCGTCATCACCGCTGACGCGGTCAAGAAGGTCGAGGAGTGGCTGGCATGAACAGCAACGAAAAAATCTTCAGCGTGCTGCGTGCCCCGCGTGTCTCCGAAAAGACCGCGCGCCTGCAGGAACTCTCCAACCAGTATGTCTTCGAAGTTTCGAACGAAGCCACCAAGGCCGATGTAAAGGCCGCGGTTGAGCAGCTGTTCGACGTCAAGGTCGAAGCCGTCAACGTGGTCAACGTCAAGGGCAAGAACAAGTCCTTCCGTAACCGTGCTGGCCGCCGCGGCGATTGGCGCAAGGCGTACGTTCGCCTGGCCGATGGCCAGTCGATCGATGTAACGGCCAAGGCCTGAGGTACATCCCATGCCATTGATGAAATTCAAGCCCACTTCCCCCGGCCGCCGTTCGGCCGTGCGCGTGGTCACTCCCGACCTGCACAAGGGTGCTCCGCACGCTGCGCTGGTCGAGTCGCAGAGCCGCTCGGGTGGTCGTAACCACCATGGCCGCATCACCGTGCGTCACGTCGGTGGTGGTGCCAAGCAGCACTACCGCATCATCGACTTCAAGCGCAACAAGCTGGGCATCCCGGCGCGCGTGGAACGCATCGAATACGATCCGAACCGCACCGCGCACATCGCTCTGCTGTGCTACGTCGACGGTGAGCGTCGCTACATCATCGCCCCGAAGGGCCTGAAGGCCGGTGATCAGGTGATCGCTGGTTCGGATGCCCCGATCAAGGCTGGCAACACCCTGCCGCTGCGCAACATCCCGGTCGGCACCACCATCCACTGCATCGAACTGAAGCCGGGCAAGGGCGCTCAGATCGCTCGCGCCGCTGGTGCGGCCGTGCAGCTGGTGGCTCGCGAAGGCATCTACGCCACCCTGCGCCTGCGCTCGGGTGAAATGCGTAAGGTTCCGGTCGAGTGCTGCGCCACCATCGGCGAAGTCGGCAACGACGAGCACAGCCTGGAAAAGCTGGGCAAGGCCGGTGCCAAGCGTTGGCGCGGCGTCCGCCCGACCGTTCGTGGTGCTGCCATGAACCCGGTTGACCACCCGCACGGTGGTGGTGAGGCGAAGGCCGGCCAGGGTAACCCGCATCCGGTCACCCCGTGGGGTGTCCCGACCAAGGGTTACAAGACGCGCCATAACAAGCGCACTCAGCAGTTCATCGTCCGCGATCGTAGGGGCTAATCGACCATGGCACGTTCACTCAAGAAGGGCCCGTTCGTCGATCACCACCTCGTCAAGAAGGTGGAGGCCGCTGCGGGTAGCAAGAAGCCGATCAAGACCTGGTCGCGCCGTTCGATGATCCTGCCTGACATGGTAGGCGTCACCATTGCCGTGCATAACGGCAAGAACCACATCCCGGTTCTCGTCAACGAGAACATGGTCGGCCACAAGCTCGGCGAATTTGCCATCACCCGGACCTTCAAGGGTCACGGTGGTGACAAGAAGTCGGGCAAGTAAGGAGAGATGACAATGGAAGCGAAAGCCATCCTGCGCACTGCGCGCATCTCCCCGCAGAAGGCTCGTCTGGTCGCTGACCAGGTGCGCGGTCTGCCGGCCGAGCGTGCGGTCAACCTGCTGAAGTTCTCGGACAAGAAGGCTGCCCACCTGATCAAGAAGGTGGTGGAGTCGGCTATTGCCAACGCCGAGAACAACCAGGGCGCCGACGTCGACGAGCTGAAGGTTCAGACCATCATGGTTGATGAAGGTCCGACCCTGAAGCGTTTCATGGCGCGGGCGAAAGGCCGCGGTACCCGCATCCTCAAGCGCACCAGCCACATCACTGTGGTTGTGGGCGCCGCCAAGTAAGCGGATAAGGAAAAGACCATGGGTCATAAAGTTCATCCGATTGGTATCCGCCTCGGCATTTCCAAGGACTGGAACTCCAAGTGGTACGCCAACAAGGCCGAGTTCGCTGGTTACCTGGCAGCCGACCTGAAAGTGCGCGAAATGCTGCGCAAGAAGCTGGCTCAGGCCGGCATCAGCAAGATCCTGATCGAGCGTCCGGCCAAGACCGCTCGCGTGACGATCCACACCGCCCGTCCGGGCGTGGTGATCGGCAAGCGCGGTGAGGACATCGAGAAGCTGCGCAAGGAAGTGAGCGAGATGATGGGCGTCCCGGCGCACATCAACGTCACCGAAGTGCGCAAGCCGGAACTGGACGCGCAGCTCGTTGCCGAGTCGATCGCCCAGCAGCTGGAGCGTCGCATCATGTTCCGCCGCGCAATGAAGCGCTCGGTCGGCAACGCGATGCGCCTGGGTGCCCTGGGCATCAAGGTCAACGTGGGTGGCCGCCTCAACGGTGCAGAAATCGCCCGTTCGGAGTGGTACCGCGAAGGCCGCGTGCCGCTGCACACCCTGCGTGCCGACATCGACTATGGCTTCGCTGAAGCCAAGACGACCTACGGCATCATCGGCATCAAGGTCTGGATCTACAAGGGCGAGGTCTTCGATTTCTCCCAGGTTGGCCAGGAAAAGCAGGACGACACCCCGTCGCGCAACGATCGTCACGATCGCGGCGACCGTGGTGACCGTCAGCGCCCGGCCCGTGAAGCGAGGTAACGACAATGTTGCAACCCAAGCGAACCAAGTACCGCAAGGTACACAAGGGCCGTAACGATGGCCTGAGCTGGAGCGCCAACGCTGTCAGCTTCGGCGAATACGGCCTGAAGGCAACCGCACACGGTCAGCTGACCGCGCGTCAGATCGAAGCGGCCCGCCGCTCGATCAGCCGCTACGTCAAGCGCGGCGGCAAGATGTGGATCCGCGTGTTCCCCGACAAGCCCATCACCAAGAAGCCCATCGAAGTCCGAATGGGTTCTGGTAAGGGTAACGTGGAATACTGGGTGGCCCAGATCCAGCCCGGCCGCATGATCTATGAAATCGAGGGTGTTTCCGAGGAAGTGGCTCGCGAGGCGTTCCGCCTGGCCGCCGCCAAGCTCTCGGTCACCACCACTTTCGTGACCCGTACGGTGCGCTGATGGATATCAAAACTCTCCGTGAAAAGTCGGCTGACGAACTCAAGGCCCACCTGATCGACCTGCGTAAGGAACAGTTCTCTGTCCGTATGCAGCAGGTCACCGGCCAGCTGCCGAAGACCCACGACATTCGCCGGGTCCGTCGCGAGATTGCTCGCGTCAAGACCCTGCTCGGCAGCACGAAGTAAGGATGGCCGCTATGAGCGACAATACTGAAAAGAAGACGCTGCGCACGGTCGAAGGCCGTGTCGTCAGCAACAAGATGGACAAGACGGTTACCGTCCTGGTTGAGCGTCAGGTCAAGCACGCGCTGTACGGCAAGTACATCAAGCGCTCGACGAAGCTGCACGCCCACGATGCCGACAACGCCTGCAAGGAAGGCGATGTCGTCCGCGTGACCGAGATTGCTCCGATGTCCAAGACCAAGAACTGGCGCGTGGTGGAAGTCATCACGCGCGCGGCTGAATAAGGAGCTGAATCATGATCCAGATGCAGAGCTACCTTGACGTCGCGGACAATTCGGGTGCCAAGCAGGTGATGTGCTTCAAGGTGCTGGGTGGTTCCAAGCGCCGTTACGCCGGCATCGGCGACATCATCAAGGTCACCGTGAAGGATGCGATTCCGCGCGGCAAGGTCAAGAAGGGTGAAGTGTATGACGCCGTCGTGGTGCGTACCCGCAAGGGTGTGCGTCGCGCCGACGGCTCGCTGATCCGCTTCGACGGCAACGCTGCCGTTCTGCTGAACAGCAAGCAGGAGCCGATCGGTACCCGTATCTTCGGGCCGGTGACCCGTGAACTTCGTTCGGAGAAGTTCATGAAGATCGTCTCGCTCGCTCCCGAAGTGCTGTGAGCGACAGGAGATAATCATGGCTAACCGTATCAAGAAGGGCGACCAGGTTGTCGTCAACGCTGGCAAGGACAAGGGCAAGCAGGGCGAAGTCGTCCGCGTCGACGGCGACCGTGTGGTCGTCGCCAACGTGAACATCGTCAAGCGCCACACCAAGCCGAACCCGCAGGCAGGTGTTGCCGGCGGCGTGGTCGAGCGCGAAGCTTCGATCCATATCTCCAACGTGAATGTTCTGAACCCGGCTTCGGGCAAGGGCGAACGCGTTGGCTTCAAGGTGCTGGAGGATGGACGCAAACTGCGTGTGTTCCGCTCCAGCGGTGAGGCGCTCGACGCCTGAGGAATGAGAAGATGAGTTCCCGTCTCGAAAAGTTCTACAAGGACGAAGTGGTGCCGGCGCTGATGAAGCAGTTCGGCTACACCAATCCGATGGAAGTGCCGAAGCTGGTCAAGGTCACCCTGAACATGGGTGTCGGCGAAGCGGCCACCAACAAGAAGATCCTGGAAAACGCCGTCGGCGACATGACCAAGATTTCCGGCCAGAAGCCGGTTGTCACCAAGTCGCGTGTGTCGGTTGCGTCGTTCAAGATCCGCGATGGTTGGCCGATCGGCTGCAAGACCACGCTGCGTCGCCACAAGATGTACGAGTTCCTGGATCGCCTGATCAACATCTCGCTGCCGCGCGTGCGCGACTTCCGTGGTGTTTCCGGTCGTTCCTTCGACGGCCGCGGCAACTTCAACATGGGTGTGAAGGAGCAGATCATCTTCCCGGAAATCGACTTCGACGCCGTCGACGCGATCCGCGGTATGGATATCGCCATCACCACCACTGCGAAGACCGACGCGGAAGCGAAGGCGCTGCTGGCAGCGTTCAAGTTCCCGTTCCGTAACTGATCTGTCGAGGAAACCGAAATGGCAAAGACCTCCATGGTCAACCGCGACATCAAGCGGGAAAAGCTGGCAAAGAAGTACGCTGAAAAGCGTGCAGCTCTGAAGAAGATCGTGTCCTCCGTGGACGCGACCTACGAAGAGAAGATCGACGCCGCAACCAAGCTGGCCAAGCTGCCGCGCGATTCGTCGCCGAGCCGCCAGCGCAACCGTTGCGAGCTGTCGGGTCGTCCGCGTGGCGTCTACAGCAAGTTCGGCCTGGGCCGTAACAAGCTGCGTGAAGCCACCATGCGTGGCGACGTCCCGGGTCTGCGCAAGGCCAGCTGGTAATCCCAGCCGGCCCTGCGATCAGGAGCCCCTTCGGGGGTTCCTGAACCGGGCAGGGGAGGCATTCAGCTTTCCCGGCGCAAAAAAACCGAAGAGCCCGGCGCAAGCCGGGCTCTTTTGGCGTATACTCCCGCGTCTTGCCCTGTGCAGACGGGGTTGTAGGAGTGGGCTTCCGGCCCACTGCAACAAGGGACCTGGCCCGTTTCCAGGAGACAACAGATTTTCGCGAAAGCGGATATCGGTGCACTCAAAGGTACTCATATGAGCATGACTGATCCCATCGCCGACCTGCTGGTCCGCATCAAGAATGCGGCCGCGGTTGGCAAGCAGACGGTGAAAGCCCCGTCGTCCAAGATCAAGGTTGCGATTGCCCAGGTCCTGAAGGACGAGGGTTACATCACCGACCTGCGCGTGACCCAGCTGGAAAACAACAAGTCCGAGCTGGAAATCGTGCTGAAGTATTTCGAAGGCAAGCCGGTCATCGCGACCCTGAAGCGCTTCTCGCGTTCGGGCCTGCGCCAGTACCGCGGCAAGAGCGAGCTGCCGAAGGTCATGAACGGCCTGGGTATCTCCATCATTTCCACCTCCAAGGGCATCATGACTGATGCGCAGGCGCGCCAGCTGGGCGTCGGCGGCGAAGTCCTGTGCTTCGTGGCCTAAGGCGAAAGGAGTAGAACTATGTCCCGCGTAGCCAAGAAGCCGATCGACCTGGGTAAGGTTGAACTGAACGTCCAGTCGGACAGCGTCACCGCCAAGGGCCCGAAGGGCACCCTGTCGCTGGCCAAGCCGGCCGGTATTGCCATCAACGTCGACAACGGCGTTGCCACCCTGAGCACCGAGAACGCTGACCTGGTCGCACTGACCGGTACCGTGCGTGCGATCCTGTCCAACATGGTCAAGGGCGTGTCCGAAGGCTTCGAGCGCAAGCTGGAGCTGGTCGGCGTGGGTTACCGCGCTGCCATGCAGGGCAAGGACCTGAGCCTGTCGCTGGGCTTCTCGCATCCGGTCGTGTTCGTGGCGCCGGAAGGCATCACCCTGTCGACCCCGACCCAGACCGAGATCCTGGTCCAGGGCGCTGACAAGCAGGTCGTCGGTGAAGTTGCCGCCAAGATCCGTGCGTTCCGCAAGCCGGAGCCGTACAAGGGCAAGGGCGTGAAGTACTCCGACGAAGTCATCATCCGTAAGGAAGCCAAGAAGGCATAAGCGCGAGTCCCTCGCAAGAGCCCGCACATCCCTGTGCGGACTTCTCAGGGAAAAGCTCTTCCTTCAGCTTTCAAGGAATAATCAAAATGAACAAGAACATCGCCCGCCTGCGTCGCGCCAAGTCGACCCGCGCCCACATCCGTGAGCTCGGCGTCGCCCGCCTGTCGGTGCTGCGCACCGGCCAGCACCTGTACGCCCAGGTCTTCACCGCCGACGGTTCCAAGGTGCTGGCTGCCGCCAACACCACCCAGACCGACGTCATGGAAGGCCTGAAGAACGGCAAGAACGCCGATGCCGCCGCCAAGGTTGGCCGCATCGTCGCCGAGCGCGCCAAGGCCGCCGGCGTCGAGAAGGTTGCCTTCGATCGTTCGGGCTACCGCTACCACGGCCGCATCAAGGCCCTGGCAGAAGCGGCCCGCGAAGCCGGCCTGCAGTTCTAAGGGACAAGGGCAGGGGGCCATTGGCCTCCTGCCTGCCTGCTCGCCAGCCTGAGTGAGGCTGGACGGCGCCGCTCTTCTGCAGCGGCCCACCGGAACGCCGCGTCACGCCACAACCATAAGCGGCTTCGAGCCGTACATACCCAAACAACCAAGGAAT
This sequence comes from Stenotrophomonas sp. YJH_SMC_64, assembly GCF_059371375.1. NCBI lineage: Bacteria > Pseudomonadati > Pseudomonadota > Gammaproteobacteria > Lysobacterales > Lysobacteraceae > Stenotrophomonas > Stenotrophomonas sp. YJH_SMC_64. Next base: position 8,909 of record NZ_JCAFUN010000005.1, read on the forward strand.
CAACATGGCAGAAGAGCGTCAGCAGCGGGGTCGCGATCGCGACCGTAACCGCGAAGAGAAGATCGACGACGGCATGATCGAAAAGCTGGTCGCGGTCAACCGCGTCAGCAAGACCGTCAAGGGTGGCCGCCAGTTCACCTTCACCGCCCTGACCGTTGTCGGCGACGGCGAAGGCAAGGTCGGTTTCGGTTATGGCAAGGCACGCGAAGTGCCGGTCGCCATCCAGAAGTCGATGGAACAGGCCCGCAAGAACCTGGTCAGCGTTGACCTGAACAACGGCACCCTGTGGCACACCATCAAGGATGGTCACGGCGCAGCCCGCGTGTTCATGCAGCCGGCTTCGGAAGGTACCGGCGTCATCGCCGGCGGTGCCATGCGCGCCGTGCTGGAAGCGGTTGGCGTGAAGAACGTGCTGGCCAAGGCCACCGGTTCGCGCAACCCGATCAATCTGGTGCGTGCCACCGTGAAGGGCCTGTCTGCTGCGCAGTCGCCGGCCCGCATCGCGGCCAAGCGCGGCAAGAAGGTGGAGGAACTCAACCATGGCTAATGAGTCCAACAAGACTGTCAAGGTCCGCCTGGTGCGTGGCCTGCGTGGCACCCAGTCGCGTCACCGCCTGTCGGTGCGTGCCCTGGGCCTGAACAAGCTCAACGATGTGCGTGAACTGAAGGACAGCCCGCAGGTGCGCGGCCTGATCAACAAGGTTCAGTACCTCGTCCAGGTTGAGGAGTAATCGACCATGACTCTGCGTCTCAATGAACTGAGCCCGGCACCGGGCGCCCGCACCGAGCGTACCCGCGTCGGTCGCGGTATCGGCTCGGGCCTGGGCAAGACTGCCGGCCGCGGCCACAAGGGTTCGTTCGCCCGCAAGGGTGGCGGCAAGATCAAGGCTGGCTTCGAAGGCGGCCAGACCCCCATGCAGCGTCGTCTGCCGAAGATCGGCTTCCGTTCGCCGATCGCCAAGGACACCGCTGAAGTGCTGCTGTACGCGCTGGACAAGCTGCCGGCCGGTGAGATCGACTTCGCCGCCCTGCGTGCTGCCAAGCTGGTCCCGAGCACTGCCAAGAAGGCCAAGGTCGTCGTCAAGGGCGAAGTGACCAAGGCGTTCACCCTGAAGGGTATTGCTGCCACGGCAGGTGCCAAGGCCGCGATCGAAGCTGCCGGCGGCAGCGTAACGGAGTAAGAAAATCATGGCGCAAGCTGGCATCGGTAACCTCGCGGGCGGAATGGGCAAGTTCACTGAACTTCGCCAACGTTTGCTGTTCGTCGTCGGGGCTTTGATCGTCTATCGCATCGGCTGCTACGTGCCGGTGCCGGGCGTCAATCCCGATGCCATGCTTGCCATGATGCAACAGCAGGGCGGCGGCATCGTGGACATGTTCAACATGTTCTCGGGCGGCGCCCTGCACCGTTTCAGCATCTTCGCGCTGAACGTGATGCCGTACATCTCGGCATCGATCGTGATGCAGCTGGCCGTGCACATCTTCCCCGCCCTGAAGGCGATGCAGAAGGAAGGTGAGTCCGGCCGCCGCAAGATCACCCAGTATTCGCGCATCGGCGCCGTGCTGCTGGCAGTGGTGCAGGGCGGCTCGATCGCGCTGGCCCTGCAGGGCCAGGTCTCGCCGTCGGGCGCTCCGGTCGTGTACGCGCCGGGCATGGGCTTCGTGCTCACCGCCGTGGTCGCGCTGACCGCCGGCACCATGTTCCTGATGTGGGTCGGTGAGCAGGTCACCGAGCGCGGCATCGGCAACGGCGTGTCGCTGATCATCTTCGCCGGTATCGTCGCAGGCCTGCCGGGTGCGATCATCCACACCTTCGACGCCTACCGCGACGGCAACATCCAGTTCATCCAGCTGCTGCTGATCGCCATCGTCGTGCTCGCCTTCACCTTCTTCGTGGTGTTCGTCGAGCGTGGCCAGCGCCGGATCACGGTCAACTACGCGCGCCGCCAGGGCGGTCGCAACGCGTACATGAACCAGACCTCGTTCCTGCCGCTGAAGCTCAACATGGCCGGCGTCATCCCGGCGATCTTCGCCTCGAGCCTGCTGGCCTTCCCGGCCACCCTGGCCATGTGGTCCGGCCAGGCTGCCAACCAGAGCAGCTTCGGCCAGGTCCTGCAGAAGGTCGCCAATGCCCTCGGCCCGGGCGAGCCGCTGCACATGATCGTGTTCGCTGCGCTGATCACCGGTTTCGCGTTCTTCTATACCGCGCTGGTGTTCAACTCGCAGGAAACCGCCGACAACCTGAAGAAGTCGGGCGCGCTGATTCCGGGCATCCGTCCGGGCAAGGCCACCGCCGATTACATCGACGGCGTGCTGACCCGCCTGACCGCAGCCGGCTCGGCCTACCTGGTGATCGTCTGCCTGCTGCCGGAACTGATGCGCACGCAGCTGAACGCCTCGTTCTACTTCGGTGGTACTTCGCTGCTGATCGTGGTGGTGGTGGTGATGGACTTCATCGCCCAGGTGCAGGCGCACCTGATGTCCCACCAGTACGAGAGCCTGCTGAAGAAGGCCAACCTGAAGGGCGGCAACCGCGGCGGTTTTGCCCGCGGCTGATTGGCCTGTTATACTTTCGTCTTCCTGACGTGATGGTCCCTCCGCTTCGCGGACTCCGGCCACACAAACGAAGGGCGGCCCCCGCAGCGGTTCCGGGTGGGGGTGTGATGAGGTGGTCCCGCGCTGGAGTAGCGCGGGCGGCCCCGGGGGAAACCCCAGGTCCAACCCCATCCGGCGCCGGAGCCTGGGCACACTCCCCAGGCCGGGTTCATGAAACCAATGGTTTCACGGGCTTCCATGTAAACCGGAACCTTGTTAGTATCGCTAGTTCACTTTTTTGATCCATCCTGCCGGATTGGCGTGCCCGAGGCGCGCTGTCGGCCATCACTCAGCTGGAGAACCGCGTCATGGCGCGTATTGCAGGCGTCAACCTGCCAGCCCAGAAGCATGTCTGGGTCGGGTTGCAAAGCATTTACGGCATCGGCCGTACCCGTTCGAAGAAGGTCTGCGAAGTCGCAGGCGTTGCTTCGACCACCAAGATCCGCGATCTGTCGGAGCCGGAAATCGAGCGCCTGCGCGCCGAAGTCGGCAAGTACATCGTGGAAGGCGATCTGCGCCGTGAGATCGGCATCGCGATCAAGCGCCTGATGGACCTGGGCTGCTACCGCGGCCTGCGTCACCGTCGTGGCCTCCCGCTGCGTGGCCAGCGCACCCGTACCAACGCCCGCACCCGCAAGGGTCCGCGCAAGGCGATCAAGAAGTAAGGGACTGAGAAATGGCTAAGCCCGCTGCTAAGACCAAGAAGAAGATCAAGCGCGTCGTCACCGACGGCGTTGCCCACGTCCACGCTTCGTTCAACAACACCATCGTCACCATCACCGACCGCCAGGGCAACGCTCTGTCGTGGGCGACCTCCGGTGGCGCTGGTTTCCGCGGTTCGCGCAAGTCGACCCCGTTCGCTGCCCAGGTGGCCGCTGAAAAGGCCGGTCGTGCTGCGCTGGACTACGGCGTGAAGTCGCTGGAAGTCCGCATCAAGGGCCCGGGTCCGGGCCGTGAGTCGGCCGTGCGTTCGTTGAACAACGTCGGCTACAAGATCACCAACATCATCGACGTGACGCCTATCCCGCACAACGGGTGCCGTCCGCCGAAGAAGCGTCGCGTCTAAAGGGAGCGATAAGAAATGGCTCGTTATATCGGTCCTACCTGTAAGCTCGCCCGTCGCGAAGGCGCCGACCTGTCCCTGAAGAGCCCGGCGCGTGCGCTGGACTCGAAGTGCAAGCTGGAGCAGAAGCCCGGCCAGCACGGCGCCACTGCCCGCAAGGGCAAGCTGTCCGACTACGCCACCCAGCTGCGTGAAAAGCAGAAGGTCAAGCGTATCTACGGCCTGCTGGAGCGTCAGTTCCGCAACTACTACAAGAAGGCCTCGACCAAGAAGGGCAACACCGGCGAGAACCTGCTGCAGCTGCTGGAAACCCGCCTGGACAACGTCGTCTACCGCATGGGCTTCGCTGTGACCCGTCCGGCTGCCCGTCAGCTGGTGTCGCACCGCGGCGTCACCGTGAATGGCAAGTCGGTCAACCTGGCTTCGTACCAGGTCAAGGCTGGCGACGCCATCGCTCTGTCTGAAAAGGCTGCCAAGCAGCTGCGCGTCCAGGAAGCCCTGACCGTCGCCGCCCAGCATGACCTGAGCCCGTCGTGGGTTGAAGTGGATTCCGGCAAGTTCACCGGCATCTTCAAGGCTGTTCCGGATCGTTCGGATCTGCCTGCGGACATCAACGAAGCGCTGATCGTCGAGCTGTATTCGAAGTAATTCACATTGGAGAGCCCCCGGCGACGGCCGGGGGTTCACTAGGAGAACCCGCAACATGACGGTTACCGCCAACCAGGTTCTGCGTCCTCGCGGTCCGCAGATCGAACGCCTTACCGACACTCGTGCAAAGGTCGTTATCGAACCTTTGGAGCGGGGTTACGGGCATACGCTGGGTAATGCCCTGCGTCGCGTGCTGCTGTCGTCCATCCCGGGCTTCGCCATCACGGAAGTCGAAATCGACGGCGTGTTGCATGAGTACACCACGGTCGAAGGTCTGCAGGAGGACGTGCTCGAAGTCCTGCTGAACCTCAAGGACGTGGCCATCCGTATGCACTCCGGCGACAGCGCCACCCTGTCCCTGTCCAAGCAGGGCCCGGGCGTTGTCACCGCTGCCGACATCAAGGTCGACCACAATGTGGAGATCCTGAACGGCGACCATGTGATCTGCCACCTGACCAAGGACACGGCAATCAACATGCGTCTGAAGATCGAACGTGGTTTCGGCTACCAGCCGGCTGCCGCGCGTCGTCGTCCGGACGAAGAAACCCGTGCCATCGGCCGCCTGGTCCTGGATGCCTCGTTCTCGCCGGTCCGCCGCGTCGCCTATGCCGTGGAAGCGGCCCGCGTCGAACAGCGTACCGACCTGGACAAGCTGGTCATCGATATCGAGACCAACGGCACCATCGACGCCGAGGAAGCCGTGCGCACCGCCGCCGACATCCTCAGCGACCAGCTGTCGGTGTTCGGTGACTTCACCCACCGCGACCGCGGTGCGGCCAAGCCGGCCAACAACGGCGTGGATCCGGTGCTGCTGCGCCCGATCGACGATCTGGAGCTGACCGTGCGTTCGGCCAACTGCCTGAAGGCTGAAAGCATCTACTACATCGGCGATCTGATCCAGAAGACCGAAGTGGAGCTGCTGAAGACCCCGAACCTGGGCAAGAAGTCGCTCACCGAGATCAAGGAAGTGCTGGCTCAGCGCGGCCTGTCGCTCGGCATGAAGCTGGAGAACTGGCCGCCGGCCGGTGTCGCCAGCCACGGCATGCTGGGCTGATATCGGTAATGCCTGAAGGCTCCACCGTTCGCGGTGGGGCCTTCAACGCAACACACCATGCCATGACGAACCGCAGGTTCGCGCGGCAGGTCGTCCAGGACGGGCGGCCAGGACCATCCGCAGTCCGCGCAGCAACGCCAGGATGGCGACAACGATCCACACAGCCACATCATTAACCAAGGAATATCACCATGCGTCACCAGAAGTCTGGCCGTAAGTTCAGCCGCACCAGCGCCCACCGCGAAGCGATGTTCAAGAACATGGCCGCCTCGCTGTTCAAGCACGAGCTGATCAAGACCACCCTGCCGAAGGCCAAGGAACTGCGCCGCGTTGCCGAGCCGCTGATCACCCTGGCCAAGGTCGACTCCGTCGCCAACCGCCGTCTGGCCTTCGCCCGCCTGCGCGACAACGAAGCCGTGGGCAACCTGTTCACCATCCTGGGCCCGCGCTACGCGAACCGTCCGGGCGGCTACCTGCGCCTGCTGAAGTGCGGCTTCCGCGCCGGCGACAACGCGCCGATGGCCTACGTCGAGCTGGTTGACCGTCCGGTCGTGGCCGAGGAAGTGGCCGAGTAATCGGACCGCTCCAACGCGACACAGCGAAAGCCCGGCCTCCGCCGGGCTTTTGCGTTTCCAGGGCTCGGATCCCTTTCCGCAGGAAAGGGCCCTGACCCCGGGCAGGCAGCACCGCAGGCCAGAGCCCTTTGCATTCGCACTGGGATCTGACCCGCACCGTTCCGACAGGCGTCACCTGTGGCGGTTCGAATGGCACGCACTCTCGGTTACGCTTGGCGCCTGATCCATTTGAGCGTTGACGATGAATCCACTGCGCTGGCCCTTCCGCGCCCAGTTCTTCCTGGGCTTCCTGATCTGCGCGGGCCTGCTTGGCTACGCGATCTTCCTGCAGTTGAAGATGGGCCTGGAGCCGTGTCCGCTGTGCATCTTCCAGCGCCTGGCCTTTGCCGCGCTCGGCCTGCTGTTCCTGATCGGTGCGCTGCACGGGCCCTCCAACCGCCCGGGACGCGCGACCTATGGCGTGCTGGCGTTCATTGCCGCCGCAGTGGGGGCCGGCATCGCCGCGCGCCACGTCTACGTGCAGATGCTGCCCCCGGAAATGGGTTCCACCTGTGGCCCGCCGCTGGCGTTCCTGAGCGAGACCATGGGGCCGCTGGAAGTATTCCGCACGGTACTGACCGGTACCGGCAACTGCGGCAACATCGACTGGACCTTCCTGGGCCTGACCATGCCGATGTGGTCGGGCGCGTGGTTCGTGCTGCTGGCGTTGTGGGCGCTCGTGGTGTCGCTGGGCAAGGTCAAGCGCTGAAAGCGAAACGGGGTCGCGTCCCTTGGCATCGCAAAGGGCTCTGACCCCAATCGTTGACGCAGGGTAGTGCCGGCCGCTGGCCGGCACACCGTGAGGATGCCGGCCAGCGGCCGGCGCTACCTCAGAAGTCCTGCTGCAGGCTCAGGTAAGCACCTCGGCGCGGTCCCCACTGCGGGGCGAAGACGCCGACACCGCCACCGTCGCGCAGTTGATAGCTGCGATCCAGTGCGTTGATCACGGCCAGTTGGACGTGCAATGGATGGCCGCTGTCGGCATTGAAGTCGTGCCCGGCGCTGAGGTTCACCTGCAGGTACGACGGCAGCTCGCCGCCGTTGGGTACGCCTTCGATGTCCGAACGCAGGCCGCTGCCGAACACGTAGTTGGCGCCGATCCGGTTGTGTCCGGCGAAGGCGTAGCTGAGACCACCCGATGATGTCAGCTTCTGGTCGTGGTCGAGGTGGATCCAGTGGTTGGCCACATAGGCCAGCGCTTCCGGGTCGAGGTTGTACTGGCTGGTGATGACGTCGGTACCGATGGCCTTGTTCAGCGCGGCGTTGAAGTAGGCACTGAACGGACCGTTGCTGTAGTCGGCGCTGAACTCCAGGCCGCGGATGTGGCCACGGCGGTAGTTGAAGGTCGAATAGATGTAGGCAGCGCCGAACTGGCCTTCGTCCTGCAGGCGTGCGACGCGTCGGTCATACGCGTCCAGGCCCAGGGTCAGGTGCTCGCCCAGTTGCTGCGAGACGCCGATGTCGTAGTAGTCGCTGCGCTCGGCCAGCGGCGTGTTGTTGCCGCCGCTGGGCTGCTGGTTGGTGGTGCCGTCGTACAGCGCGATGTCGCTGCTGGCAATCAACTCGCTGGCCGGTGGCGTGAAGTAGCGCGAATAGCCGGCGTGCACGGTGGTGCTGTCGCTGGCATTCCAGACCACGCCCACGCGCGGGCTGAGCTGGCCTTCGGTGCGGCCGAAGGCCTTGTAGCGGTCGCCACGCAGGCCGTAGTTCACGGTCCAGTCGTCGCCGATCTTCCACTCGTCCTGTACGTACAGTGCCAGCGTACTGGCGTGGAACGCGCTGCGGTCGGGGATCAACAGCGGCGTCGTGCCGGACTGCTGGCCGCCGTCATCAACCGGGAACACCCAGCTGTTGCTGTTCGCCCGCGCGTTCTCGTAATTGCCGTACAGGCCATAGCGCAGCGTGTGGTCGTTGCCCAACGGCGTTGAGAAGTCGGCCTGCAGGGTGTTGGCGCGGTTGCTGCGCTGGACCTGCGAGGCGACGCCGCTGAACACCAGGTCGCCCACCACGTCCGGGTTGAACGCCACGTCGCTGTAGCGCTGTCCGGCCGATAGCTGGTACGCGGTGCTGCCCAGCGTGCCCTGCAGCACCAGCATGCCGAAGCGGGTGGTCTCGCGCTGGGTCTCATCCAGCTGGCTGGAGTCGAAGGTGGTGGTGTCCAGATATCCGAACTGTGGCGTCTGGCCCGGGTTGACCGGGATCTGGAAGCGGTTGTTGGCGAAACCGGCGAACACACTCAGGCGGGTGTTGTCGTTGACCAGGTAGGTGAGGTCGGCGAAGGCCTTTCCCTGGTGAGTATCGTCGTGCAGCGGCTTGCGCGAGTTGGTGGGGTTCTCCAGGCCGACCTCATGCTGGTCGTAGTTGCCGGTCAGGAACCAGCTCCAGCGCCCCTGGTTGCCCCACCAGGAGGCGTTCGGATTGATCTTGCCGAACGAGCCGGTGGTCAGCCCCGCGCTGCCGCCATTGCCCAGCTCGGCACCGTTGCGGGTGGTGATGTCGACCACCGCTGCGGTGCGCTCGCCGAACTGCGCCGGCAGTGCGCCGTCCATCAGGCGGATGCTCTTGATGGTGCGCGCGTCCAGGGTCTGGCCGAAGCCGGAGATCGATTCGGGCAGCAGCACGCCGTTGATGCGGTACTGCAGGTTGGCGTGGTCGCCACGCACATGCACGCCGCCATAGGAGTCCTGGACCACGCCAGGGGCCTGCAGCAGTACCTGGCTGAGTGGCGCGGAGGCACCCAGCGGCTGCTTCTGGATGTCCTCGGCGGTGATCTGGTACTGGCTGCTGCCGATGTCCGGCGACAGCGTGTTGCGGGCCTGGTCGAGCCGGGCGTGGACGGTGACCGCATCCAGATCCTTGACGGACGAAGCGGGGGCGTCGGATGCCGAGGCGAAGGCGGGCAGGCTGGCCAGGGCCAGGGCGAAGGTGATGCCGGTAGCGAGGGGCGAGGGCTTCATGGTGGGAGAGGTGGCGGCTGGATGTGGAAGGGGCCGGTCCATGACATTGAAGTGTTACTCCGTAACAAAGCATGCGCCTGTCCCGGGTGGCTGACCATGCAGGATCTGGCCGCTGGCGTCGGCCTTTCTCTGCCGTTCAGGCGAGCCGGTAGGCCGGACCGGCCCTTTGCGTCAGCGGCCGGCTCTGCGACCATGACCGCCCCCCATCCCGGAAGTCTGCAATGAGCCTGTCCGCCGTTCCGCCCGTGCCCGATCCCGCCGCGACCGCCGCCGGCGCTGCCTGGTCGCCGGAGAGCTGGCGGGGCAAGACCGCGCTGCAGATGCCGACCTATCCCGACCCGGTAGCCCTGGAGGCGGCCCTGCACGAGCTTAAGCGGCTGCCACCGCTGGTCACCTCATGGGAGATCCTGGCGCTGAAGCAGCAGTTGGCCGAGGCCCAGGAAGGCAAGCGCTTCCTGCTGCAGGGCGGCGACTGCGCCGAGAACTTCAGCGACTGCGAATCGGGCACCATCTCCAACCGGCTGAAGGTACTGCTGCAGATGAGCCTGGTGCTGGTGCACGGCCTGCGCCAGCCGGTGATCCGCGTTGGCCGCTTTGCCGGCCAGTACGCCAAGCCGCGTTCGGCCGATACCGAGACCCGCGACGGCGTAACCCTGCCGAGCTACCGCGGCGATGTGATCAACGCCCCCGCTTTCACTGAAGCAGCGCGTCTGCCGGACCCGAAGCGGATGCTGCAGGCCCACGCGCATTCGGCGATGACGATGAACTTCGTGCGTGCGCTGATCGACGGTGGTTTCGCCGACCTGCACCACCCCGAATACTGGAACCTGGAGTGGGTAAGCCACTCGCCGCTGGCGGCCGATTACCAGAAGATGGTGGCCTCGATCGGCGATGCGGTGCACTTCATGGAGACCCTGGCCGGGGCCCGCGTGCACAACCTCAACCGCATCGACTTCTACACCTCGCATGAAGCGCTGCTGCTGCCCTACGAGCAGGCGCTGACCCGCCAGGTGCCGCGCCAGCAGGGCTGGTTGAACCTGAGCACGCATTACCCGTGGATCGGCATGCGCACGGCTGCGCTCGATGGCGCGCACGTGGAATACCTGCGTGGCGTGCGCAATCCGATTGCGATCAAGGTCGGCCCGTCGGTGACGCCGGACCAGCTGCTGCGCCTGATCGACGTGCTCAACCCGCACGACGAACCGGGTCGACTGAGCTTCATCCACCGCATGGGTGCGGCGCAGATCGCCGAGAAGCTGCCGCCGCTGCTGGATGCCGTCAAGCGTGATGGCCGCCGCGTGCTGTGGGTGTGCGATGCGATGCATGGCAACACCGAAAGCACTGCCAATGGCTTCAAGACGCGTCGCTTCGACAACGTGCGTGGCGAAGTGGAGATGTCGTTTGATCTGCATGCGGCCGCGGGAACGCGCCTGGGTGGCGTGCACCTGGAGCTGACCGGCGAGGACGTGACCGAATGCACCGGTGGTGCGCGCGAACTGACCGAGCGTGACCTGGAGCGTGCGTATCGCTCAACGGTGGACCCGCGGTTGAATTACGAGCAGTCGCTGGAGATCGCGATGGCGATCGTGCGCAAGCAGGAGCAAGTGCGGTAATGGGTTTTCGGCAGGGCTTGCATCCCTGCACCTGCTGCAATCAACGTCAACGGCAAAAGCTGAAGCAGCGGCAACAGCATGCATTCCGTGGGCTGGCGGGGCGGTGTCGGAGTGCGGGGGCGCTGCAAGTACGTCCCTGTAAGCTTGGCAGCCGCATCCATGCGGCTGACACCCCGCACTCCGACACCGCCCCACCTTCGACAGGTTCAGGTCGCTATTGGTGGGTGCCGACCGTTGGTCGGCACATCTGTCAGATGTCGAATGAATCATCCACGCATGGCGTGGATCTACTGGTAACTGCGGCGATTGGCATGCGCGGCTGTTGGTAGGTGTCGACCGTTGGTCGATACGATTTTTCTGTCAGATAGCAGTATTCAAAATGGGCTCCGACCCCGTGCCGACCAACGGTCGGCATCCACCATCAGCAGCAGGTTCCGACAGATCGCAGAAAACTGTCGAAGGCGGGGTGGGTCCGGTTGCGGGGGCGTGAGCCGCATGGGCCCGAGGCATGCCTCGGGCGGGTTGGGCAGGACGCCCAACCCCGGTCTTGCCGTGTGCGCAGGACTGCGCACACGAGCAAGCGGCGACCGAGCTTACATGGGTGAGGGCGCTTTGCTTGCGAAGCACTGCTTCGCAAGCGCCCGAACGCACAGCCGCCGACGGCTGGGCCGGGCCCCGGAGGGGGACTTGCAGCGACCCCCGCAACCGGACCCACCCCGCCATCCCACAAGAAATCCGCTTCTGCTTCTGCTTCGGCTGTTGCTCCAGCACGCAGCAGGTGCAGGGCTGCAAGCCCTGCCGACCAACACCCTGCTTACGAACGGCTGACGTGACGCTCATGCGCCATGCGCGAGGCTGTCCACCTGGTTGTCCGACTGGAGGTGGCAACGGTGCACTGGCAGAGCGCACAGGCCTACGCATGGCCGTTGGGATTGGCCGTAGTGGTGGGCGGCATAGGCGCATGGCTGATCCTGTGGATCTATCACCGGCTGAAAGGGCGTGATCGCCGACGTGCGCGTATCGGTCGAGTACTCGGGTTGCCGCTGGCCACCGCGTGGCCGCTGCTGCTGCTGATTCCCGCCTTGCAGGCGACGCCGCTGCAGGATCCGTTGCTGGGCCATCTGCAGCACGGACTGCACATTGCGTTGATGGCCTGCTTCGTCTGGCTGCTGGTACGCGCGGTGGCGGCGGGCGAGCGCGCGATCCTGCGCAGCCATCCCATTGATGTCTCCGACAACCTGGAGGCACGCCGCATCCAGACCCAGACGCGCGTGCTCAGCAGGGTGTTGATGGGCGGCATCATCGTGCTCGGTGCGTCGCTGGTGCTGTTGACCTTCCCGATGGTGCAGAAGATCGGCACGGCGCTGCTGGCGTCGGCAGGCCTGATCGGGCTGGTGGCGGGCATCGCCGCCAAGCCGGTGTTCGGCAACCTCATCGCCGGCCTGCAGATCGCACTGACGCAGCCGATCCGCCTGGACGACGTGGTGATCGTCGAAGGCGAGTGGGGACGCATCGAGGAGATCGGCAGCAGCTACGTGGTCGTGCGGATCTGGGATGAGCGGCGGATGGTGGTGCCCTTGACCTGGTTCATCGAGAACCCGTTCCAGAACTGGACGCGGCGCAGTGCCGATCTGCTCGGCACTGCGTTTCTGTGGCTGGACTATCGGGCACCGATCGCGGCGATCCGTGCCGAGCTGGAGCGCATCTGCCATGGCCAGGCGCTATGGGATGGGCGCGTCTGCGTGACACAGGTGACCGAAACCAACGAGCGCGCGATCCAGGTGCGCCTGCTGGTCAGCGCGCGCAGTTCCGGTGATGCTTTTGATCTTCGCTGCCTGGTGCGCGAACGCATGCTCGATTTCCTCGCACGTGAGCATCCGCAGTCGCTGCCGCAGGTGCGTGCGCGGCTGCAACACGAAGACGAGCTGGATATGCCGCGTGGTCCACGTGCACGCACTGCGGATGTGCGTTCGCCAGGTGCTGAAGATGGTGAGGCGGCGATCGTGCCGGTGGAGCCACAGGATCGGTAGTGCCGGCCGCTGGCCGGCAACGCCGGAGCGATCGAGCTGCCGGCCAGCGGCCGGCACTACCGGAAGCAAGATGTCGCGGCGTCACCGGAGCTCACGGCTCGCCGGCGTCGATCAGCGCATCGGTATCAAAGTGTGGCGGCCGCCGCGCACGGGTGCGCTGCTCGTAGGCGTAGGCCATTTCGATCAGCTTCGGCTCGCTCCAGGCGGTGCCCATGAACAGCAGGCCGACGGGAAGGCCGTTGATCTGGCCCATCGGCACGGTCAGGCTGGGGTAACCGGCCACGGCAGCGGCGCTGTAGCTCTCGCCGGGGAAGTCGTCGCCTTCGCTGCGGATCGGCCACGCCACACCGGTGGTCGGCGCCACCAGCGCATCGAGCTGATGGGCGGCGAGAGCTGCATCGATGCCTTCCGGGCCGGCCAACCGGCGCGCATCACTGCGCGCGCGGATGTAGGCAGGGTCTGCCAGGCCGGTGGTGGCATCGGCCTCCACCAGCAGCTCCTGGCCGAACAGGCCCAGTTCCTGCTTGCTGTGCGCCTGGTTGAAGGCGATCAGTTCGGCCAGGCTGCGCAGTGGCGCGCGGTGGGTGCTGAAGTAGCGCTCCAGCCCGGCCTTGAACTCGTACAGCAGCAGCGTGCGCTCAGCCTCGGCCCACGCGCCCTGGTTGGGCAGCTCCACTGGCACCACCACGGCGCCGGCGCGACGCAGCTCGGTCGCTGCCTGATCGATCAGCGGCGGCATGCCGCGGTACTTCAGCAGCGGCGTCTGCAGCAGACCGATGCGTTTGCCGCGCAGGCCCTGCGGGTCCAGGCGCGCGGTGTAGTCGTAGACCGCACGGCCGGGCATGGTCGCGGTGGCGGGATCGGCGTCATCGCGGCCGGCGATCGCAGTCAGCACGGCAGCAGCATCGGCGACGCTGCGGGTCATCGGGCCGGCGGTGTCCTGGCTGAAGGAGATCGGCACGATGCCATCACGACTGACCAGCCCGACCGTCGGCTTCAGACCGACCACGCCGTTGATCGCGGCCGGGCAGACGATGCTGCCGTCAGTTTCGGTGCCGATCGCCACGCTGGCCAGGTTGGCGGCCACGGCCACCGCGCTGCCGCTGCTGGAACCGCACGGTGAATGGCTGATGCGGTAGGGGTTGCGGGTCTGGCCGCCGCGCGCGCTCCAGCCGGAGATGGAGTCATTGCCGCGGAAGTTGGCCCACTCGCTGAGGTTGGTCTTGCCCAGCACTACGGCGCCAGCCTCGCGCAGCCGGCGTACCAGGTAGGCATCGTCCGGACGGAAGCCCTGCAGGGCCAGTGAGCCGGCACTGGTGACCATCGGTGCGGCGTTGATGTTGTCCTTCAGCAGCAGGGGGATGCCGTGCAGCGGCCCACGCAGGCGCCCTTCGCGGCGCTCGCGGTCGCGTGCGGCGGCTTCCTTCAGCGCGTCGGGGTTGAGCTCGATCACCGCGCGCAGGCGGGGCCCGGTGCGGTCCAGGGCGGCGATACGCTGCAGGTAGGCCTGGGTCAGGGTGGTGCTGTCCAGATCTCCGGCAGTCATCCGCGCCTGCAGGTCGGCGACATCGGTTTCGGCGTACGGGAACGGCACGTTGCGGCTCGCAGGTTCGGCCGCATGCGCGCTGGGCGTGGCCGGGCTGCAGCCAGCCGAAAGCAGCGCCGGCAGCGCGGCGAGCAGGCAGGTCAGCAGAGGCGGCAAGGACGGGCGCATGGGGCGGCTTGGTCGGCTCCAATCCCCAGTGTAGCCGGTGCTCAGCGGTGGCGCTTGCGCAGGTCGCGGGCGAGGACGTAGACCACGATCAGGTTGATCGCAAGGATCGTCCATGACGGCCAACCGGGATGGCGGATGATCGCGAAGATGTCGAAAGGCAGGTACAGGGCGGCGGTCAGGCAGCCGAGCCAGGACGCCCAGGCCTTGGCCCGCCACAGGCCCCAGGCTTCGACCAGGTGCAGCAGGCCGTAGCCGATCATCCCCGCCGCGGCCAGGTGGACCGCGTCGGGACTGATCATATGCAGCAGCGAGGGCAGGGTGCCATGGTCCGGATCCAGGCTGAAACGCCGGATCAGGGCCATGATGCCGTGCCGCAGCGGCTGCGGTCCGAGCACTTCCAGCCCGGTGGCGGCCAACAGCGCCAGCATCGCCTTGCTCGCTTCGAGCAGGGCGATGACGTGCAGACCCGGATGCCGGTGTGGATCCGGGTTGTAGCCGCTCTGGTTCACGGGGTGCTGGCTCAGCCGCCGCGCGAAGCCTTCTTGCGATCGCTCTCGGTCAGGAACTTCTTGCGCAGGCGGATCTCCTTCGGGGTGATCTCGACCAGCTCGTCGTCTTCGATGAAGTCCAGGGCCTGTTCCAGCGAGTACTTGATCGCCGGGGTCAGCTGGATCGCATCGTCCTTGCCCGAAGCGCGCATGTTGGTCAGCGGCTTGGTCTTGATCGCGTTGACGGTCAGGTCGTTGTCCTTGGAGTGGATGCCGACCAGCTGACCTTCATACACGTTGTCGCCTTCAGCAGCGAACAGCTTGCCGCGCTCCTGCAGCGGGCCCAGCGAGTAGGCCGGCGTGGTGCCCGGTGCATTGGCGATCATCACGCCGTTGATGCGCTTGGCAATCGCGCCCTGTTCCTTCGGACCGTAGTGGTCGAACACGTGGAACAGCAGGCCCGAACCCTGGGTCAGGGTCTTGAACTCGTTCTGGAAACCGATCAGGCCACGGGCCGGGATCTGGTACTCCAGGCGCACGCGGCCCTTGCCGTCCGATTCCATGTTCTTCAGCTGGCCCTTGCGGGTGCCCAGCTTTTCCATCACGCCGCCCTGGTGGATTTCTTCGATGTCCACCACCAGCTGCTCGATCGGCTCCATCAGCTGGCCGTCGATTTCCTTGATGATCACTTCCGGGCGCGACACGGCCAGCTCGTAGCCTTCGCGGCGCATGTTCTCGATCAGCACCGACAGGTGCAGTTCGCCACGGCCGGAGACCAGGAACTTGTCGGCGTCTTCCAGCTGCTCGACCTTCAGGGCCACGTTGTGGACCTTTTCACGGTCCAGGCGGTCCTTGATCTGGCGGCTGGTCAGGAACTTGCCACCGGACAGGTCCTTGTTGCCGGCGAACGGCGAGTTGTTGACCTGGAAGGTCATCGAGATGGTCGGCTCGTCGACGGTCAGCGCCGGCAGCGCTTCCGGGAAGTCCGGTGCGCAGATGGTGTCGGAGATGGTCAGCTCCTGGATGCCGGAGATGGCCACGATGTCGCCGGCCTCGGCCGAATCCTGCTCGATGCGCTCCAGGCCCATGAAGCCCAGCACCTGCAGCACCTTGCCGTTGCGCTTCTTGCCTTCACGGTCGATGACCGCGACCTGCATGTTCTTCTTCAGGGTGCCGCGCTGGATGCGGCCGATGCCGATCACGCCCACGAAGTTGTTGTAGTCCAGCTGGCTGATGCGCATCTGGAACGGGCCTTCCGGATCCACTTCCGGCTTCGGCGCGTGCTGCATGATCGCTTCGTACAGCGGGGTCATGTCGCCGTCGCGCACGGTGTCTTCCAGGCCGGCATAGCCGTTCAGGCCCGAGGCGTAGACGATCGGGAAGTCCAGCTGCTCGTTGGTGGCGCCGAGCTTGTCGAACAGGTCGAAGACCTGGTCGATCACCCATTCCGGACGGGCGCCCGGACGGTCAACCTTGTTGACCACGACGATCGGCTTGAAGCCCATCGCGAAGGCCTTCTGGGTCACGAAGCGGGTCTGCGGCATCGGGCCGTCCATCGCGTCGACCAGGATCAGCACGGTATCGACCATCGACAGCACGCGCTCGACCTCACCACCGAAGTCGGCGTGGCCGGGGGTGTCGACGATGTTGATCCGGTTCTTGATGCCGGTCTTCTTGTCTTCCCAGGTGATGGCGGTGTTCTTGGCCAGGATGGTGATGCCGCGTTCCTTTTCCTGGTCGTTGCTGTCCATCACGCGCTCGGCGAGGACGGTGCGCTCGGACAGGGTGCCGGACTGCTTCAGCAGCTGGTCGACCAGGGTGGTCTTGCCATGGTCGACGTGGGCGACGATGGCGATGTTGCGAAGATTTTCGATGGACATACGAAAGGGGGCCAGTCGGCGCCGGATTTGGAAAAAGAAGTCCAACATTATACGTCGAACTTGACGATTCGCGAAAAGGTGGATTTCACATCCGTCGCGGGGCCCATTCAGCTGGCCGTCCGCCGCGTCGGCCGGGGCCGCCAGCGCCCGGAGACGCGGCTTCCCGTCCACGGGCTGAAGCCGGGTTCTTCACCGATGGTCGAAGCCGCCGCCGCCACGAGGCAGGTGTAAACTAGGTGGCTAGACGCGTTCCCCTCTGCATCAAGGATCTTCATGTCCCTCATCGCCACTTTCGACACCACCCAGGGCCCGATCAAGGTCGAGCTGTTCGCCGACAAGGCGCCGCTGACCGTGGCCAACTTCGTGAACCTGGTCAAGCACGGCTTCTATGACGGCCTGATCTTCCACCGCGTGATCGCCGACTTCATGATCCAGGGCGGCTGCCCGCAGGGTCGTGGCACCGGCGGCCCGGGCTACAAGTTCGAAGACGAGAAGAACGGCGTGAAGCACGAGGTCGGCTCGCTGTCGATGGCCAACGCCGGCCCGAACACCAACGGCAGCCAGTTCTTCATCACCCACATCAAGACCGACTGGCTGGACGGCCGCCACACCGTCTTCGGCAAGGTCCTGGAAGGCCAGGCCATCGTTGATTCGGTCAAGCAGGGCGACGTGATCCATTCGATCACCCTGGAAGGCGACGTCGACGCCGTGCTGGCCGCCCAGGCCGACCGCGTCGCGGAGTGGAACAAGCACCTCGCCGCCTGATCCCCCTTCGAAACGGCCACCCATGGGTGGCCGTTTCCCTGTTCCCCGCCGCCCGCCTGGCCTGCGTGGCTCTGCCCGCGGCGTCCCATCAAACGCTTGCAAGCAAGAGGAAACCCCCATGAAAGCACCCGTTCGTGTTGCCGTGACCGGCGCCGCCGGCCAGATCGGTTATGCCCTGCTGTTCCGCATCGCCTCCGGCGAAATGCTGGGCAAGGACCAGCCGGTCATCCTGCAGCTGCTGGAACTGCCGGTCGACAAGGCCCAGGCCGCCCTGAAGGGCGTGATGATGGAGCTGGAAGACTGCGCCTTCCCGCTGCTGGCCGGCATGGTCGGCACCGATGACGCCGAAGTCGCGTTCAAGGACGCCGACATCGCCCTGCTGGTCGGCGCACGTCCGCGTGGCCCGGGCATGGAGCGCAAGGACCTGCTGCTGGAAAACGCCAAGATCTTCACCGCCCAGGGCGCAGCGCTGAACAAGGTCGCCAGCCGTGACGTGAAGGTGCTGGTGGTCGGCAACCCGGCCAACACCAACGCCTACATCGCCATGAAGTCGGCGCCGGACCTGAAGCCGGAAAACTTCACCGCCATGCTGCGCCTGGACCACAACCGCGCGCTGAGCCAGCTGTCGACCAAGCTGGGCAAGCCGGTCGGTGGCATGGAGAAGCTGGTCGTGTGGGGCAACCACAGCCCGACCATGTACCCGGATTACCGTTTCGCCACCGCCGATGGCGCATCGATCGCCGATGCGATCAACGACCAGGAGTGGAACGCCAACACCTTCATCCCGACCGTGGGCAAGCGCGGCGCGGCGATCATCGAAGCCCGTGGCTCGTCCTCGGCTGCTTCGGCCGCCAACGCTGCCATCGACCATGTGCGTGACTGGGTGCTGGGCAGCAACGGCAAGTGGGTCACCATGGGCGTGCCGTCCGACGGTTCCTACGGCATTCCGGAAGGCGTGATCTTCGGCTTCGCAGTGACCACCGAGAACGGCAAGTACACCCTGGTCAAGGATCTGCCGATCGACGACTTCAGCCAGAAGTACATTGACAAGACCCTGGCCGAGCTGGAAGAAGAGCGCGCCGGCGTCGCCCACCTGCTGGGCTGATGCAGGCGGTACCGGCCACGGCCGGTACCTCCACCGCGATGGTGGGTACCGACCGTTGGTCGGTACGCTCACCGCAGAAGACGGGGAGGCTTCGGCTTCCCCGTTTTCATTTGGAATTCCTGGAATCGCATGATCCACCTGCACTACATCGACGACGCGCTGCTGGTTGCCGAGAAGCCGGCCGGCCTGCTGTCCGTGCCCGGCCGCAGCGCCGAGAACCAGGACTGCGTGGTCGCGCGCCTGCAGGCGCTGTACCCGGATGCGTTGACGGTGCATCGGCTGGATCAGGTCACCTCCGGCCTGCTGCTGCATGCGCGTGGCAAGGACATGCAGGCGGCGCTGTCGATGCAGTTCGAGCGGCGCCAGGTCGGCAAGCGGTATGAAGCGGTGGTGCAGGGGCTGCTCGAGGGTGATGCCGGCGAAGTGGACCTGCCATTGATCGTGGACTGGCCGAACCGGCCGAAGCAGATGGTCGACCATGAGCGCGGCAAGCCGGCGCTGACGCGTTGGCGCGTGTTGGCTCGTGATGTTGAAGCGCAGCGCACGCGCGTGGAACTGGAACCGATCACCGGCCGCAGCCATCAGCTGCGCCTGCACATGGCCAGCCTTGGCCATCCGATCGTCGGCGATGTGCTGTATGACGCGGCACTGGCGCAACGCGTGCATCTGCATGCGCGCAGCCTGCGGTTTACGCATCCGCTGACGGGCGAGGCGCTCGCGTTCGAGTCCGCGGCTCCGTTCTAGAGAGTAGGTGTATCGGCAGGGCTGCGCCCTGCACCTGCTACGAACCGGAGCAACGCGAAAGACCAAGGCGGCTCTGGTTTTCTGCTTGTTGGGCGGGGCGGTGTGGGTTGGCAGGACACGCCGTAAACCCATCCATGGGGGCTCGATGGCGCCATCCATGGCGCCAACGGTCCTGCCAACCCACACCGCCCCGCCTTCGACAGATCTCCGGTGACGGATGGTCTATCCACGCTTTGCGTGGATCAAATCCATCGGAATCGAATATTTCGACAATTGATCGAAAAGGATCCACGCATGGCGTGGATCTACCGTGTCGACCAAGGTCGACACCCACCAAGAGCAGGCAATGCCAGCCCGAAAGATTGCGGGGAACTGTCGAAGGGGGGGTGGGCCCGGTTGCGGGGGGGCGTGAGCGCCTTGGATGGCGCGACCGAGCCTCCATGGACGGATTCACGGCGTCCCCCGCAACCGGACCCGCCCCGCCATCCCCGGTAAGCCAGCTTCTGCTGTTGCTTCGGCTTCTGCAGGTGCAGGGCTGCAAGCCCTGCAGAACAAACCCACCCCCTACCAAGGTAGGGCGGCCCGCTCGCCAGCGCCGGACTATCCTCGAACCCATGACTTTGTCTGGGAGGGCTGCGTCATGAACTACGAGGAAACCTACCGTCGCTCGATCGACGAGCCGGAGGCCTTCTGGGGCGAGGAAGCCAAGCGCATCCATTGGCACAAACCGCCGCAGCAGGTGCTCGACTACAGCAACCCGCCGTTCCGGCGCTGGTTCGTCGGTGGTGAAACCAATCTCTGCTACAACGCCGTGGATCGCCACCTGGCCGAGCGCGCCGACCAGCTCGCGCTGGTCGCCATCTCCACCGAAACCAACAGCACGCGTGAGATCACCTATCGCCAGCTGTATCGCGAAGTGAACGACTTCGCCGCCGTGCTCAAGCACCTCGGCGTCGGTCACGGTGACCGCGTGGTGATCTACATGCCGAACATGGCCGAAGCCGTGTTCGCGATGCTGGCCTGCGCGCGCATCGGTGCGGTGCACTCGGTGGTGTTTGGTGGCTTCGCCGCGCACAACCTGGCGCTGCGCATCGACGATGCGAAGCCCAGGCTGCTCATCGCCGCCGATGCCGGCATGCGTGGTGGCAAGCTGATTCCGTACAAGCCGATGGTCGACGCCGCCTGCGCCGAAGCGGCTTCGCCGCCACCGCATGTGCTGATCGTGTCGCGTGGGCTGGATGCAGCCGAACCACGCGTGCCGGGCCGTGATGTGGAGTACGCCACGCTGCGTGCGCAGATCGGGGAAGTCGATGTGCCGGTGCAATGGCTGGAAGCAAGCGAACCGAGCTACCTGCTGTACACCTCCGGCACCACCGGCAAGCCGAAGGGCGTGCAGCGTGATGTCGGTGGCTATGCCGTGGCGATGGCGCAGTCGATGGAGACGGTATTCGACTGCAAGCCTGGCCAGGTGATGTTTTCCACCTCTGATGTCGGCTGGGCTGTCGGTCATTCCTACAATGTGTACGGCCCGCTGATCGGTGGTTGCACCTCGCTGCTGTACGAAGGGCTGCCGACCAATCCGGACCCGGGCATCTGGTGGGCACTGTGCGAGCAGTACAACGTGCGAACGATGTTCTCTTCGCCCACCGCCATCCGCGTGCTGAAGAAGCACGACGCAGACTTCATCCATCGCCACGACCTGCGCGCGCTGAAGTACCTGTTCCTGGCCGGTGAGCCGCTGGATGAACCGACCGCGCACTGGATCAGCGAAGCGCTCGGCAAGCCGATCATCGACAACTACTGGCAGACCGAAACCGGCTGGCCGGCACTGACCCTGCTGCCGGGCCTGGAGATGAAGCCGGTGCGCTTCGGTTCGCCGGGTTTCCCCAATCTCGGCTATCGGATGAAGGTGATCGACGAGAACACCGGTGAGGAAGTCGCACCGGGGCAGAAGGGCGTGCTGGTGGTGTCGCCGCCGTTGCCGCCGGGCTGCATGAGCACGGTGTGGAATGATGACAGCCGCTTCCTGCAGAGCTACTTCAGCCACTTCAAGGAACTGCTGTACAGCTCGCTGGACTGGGCGATCCGCGATGATGATGGTTACACCTTCATCCTCGGCCGCACCGATGATGTGATCAACGTGGCCGGGCACCGCCTGGGCACGCGCGAGATCGAGGAGGCCATTTCCAGCCATCCGCGCGTGGCCGAGGCTGCCGTGATCGGGGTCAAGGACGAACTGAAGGGGCAGGTGCCGCTGGTGTTCGTCACCCTCAAGCAGGGGCTCGATGGCGAGGATCCGGCGCCGGTTGTGGCCGAGATGATGGCGACGGTGACGACTTCGCTTGGTGCGGTAGCGCGCCCAGCGCATGTGCACGTGGTCAATGCACTGCCCAAGACCCGTTCGGGCAAGCTGCTGCGGCGCTCGTTGCAGGCGTTGGCCGAACAGCGCGACCCGGGTGACCTGTCGACGCTGGATGATCCCAGCGCGCTGGAGGAAATCCGCCGCGCGCTGGGCCGCTGACCTGCTTCTGCAGAGCCGAGCCGATGCTCGGCTCCGCATGCCTTGCCAAAGCAGCCGAGCATGGGCTCGGCTCTACAGGGGAGGCCGTTGCTGCACCGCAGCTTCCTCCCTGCAACCGGTGCGCTAAGCTCGGTTGCAGGGGAGCGTGCCCGCCAGGGCGCGCCGGCATTGCGCATCGAGGGAGGGGGAGGCAATGGCATTGCTGCACGCCAAGACGGCGGCTGGCCGTCAGGAGATCGAAGACCGTGGCCGGCGCCTGCCGGCGGCATTGCGTTCGATCCTGCTGATGGTCGACGGCCATCGCGATGACACTGAATTGCGCGGCCTGTTCGAAGGCCTGCGTGCGCCGCCCGACGCACTGGAGCAATTGTCAGCGCAGGGCCTGATCGAAGTGATCGGCGGAAGTGCCGAGGTGACACCGCTGCGCGGCATCAGCACCGGGCGCGAACAGGACCCGGCGCTGTACCAGCAGCTGTACGACGCGATGAGCGAGGCGGTACGCCGCCACCTGGGCCTGAAGGGCTACTTCATGCAGTTGAAGATCGAACGCTGCACCGATGCGCTGGCGCTGGAACGCCTGTGCCCGGAACTGCTGGCGGCGGTGGGCAAGGCGCGCAGTCCGGCGCTGGCGCAGCGCTGGTGGCAGGAAACCCAGGCTGCCGTGGTCAATGGTGGTGGCGAGGTCGTGCAGGCCTGAGCCACCGCGTAAAGTGATCGGTTCACTTCCCCCACAAGGAGTCCCGCGTGCAGGACGACCACGACGACACCGACACCCCTGGCTGGGACGCGATCAATGCGGCGCTGGCGCCCCTGTATGCCGGGCAGGAGCCGCGTCACTTCGGCACCGCGCTGCCGTACACGCTCGGTGGCCAGGATCCTCTCGATGGCATCAGCGTGTACTGGGCGGATGCGCCTGTACCCCACTGGCACTACATCACTTATGGCTTCTCCGAACTGTATGCCAAGGAGAGCAGTGATGCCGCCACCAGCGGCTATGGTTTCGAGCTGACCTTCCGCCTCGCTGCCGACGCCGGTGAGAACGCCGGCAGCACCCCGCCGGTGTGGCCGATGAACCTGCTGCAGAACCTGGCGCGCTATGTGTTCGGCAGTGGCAACGTGTTCGAGGACGGTCACCATCTCAATGCCAACGGCCCGATCGCGCTGGAGACCGGCACGCGCTTGTGCCATCTGGCCTTCGTCGCGGATCCGCAGTTGCCCGCACGCGACACCGCCAATGGCCACCTGCAGTTCCTGCAGCTGGTCGGGCTGACCGATGAGGAGATGGAAGCGGTCAAGCGCTGGTCGACGCGCGGCGTGCTGCAGGTGCTGCAACCGGCGATGCCGCTGTGGATCAGCGACCTGCATCGCGGCAACCTGCTGGAGGAACCGGCGCTGGCCGCACAGGTGCAGGCCGGCAGCGAGCGCGAGGGCTCCAGTACCGGCATGTTGTTCATCGAGACACTGGATTGGCGGCAGGAGGCGGGCGTCACCACCCTGGTGCTCGGCGCCGGGCAGGTGGCCAGTGTGTGCGAGCTGCTGCCATTGCGCCTGCGCCACGGCAAATCGCTGGAACTGGCCAGCCGCGAGCGGCAGTGGGAGTTCATTCCGGCAGCGCGCGGTGAAACCGGCGAGGTATCGGCCGACAGCGCGCGCTGGGCGCTGGACGAGACGGGGCTGCAGGCCCTGGCGGGCGTGCGTGCCGAACGTGGCATCTACCCGGTGGCGGGAGCGCTGCGCATCGAAGTGGTGCCGACCTACCTGCGCGATGCCAACGGTGAAGTGATCCGCCAGATCGGCTGAGTGTGGTGATGGCGCCGGTGGGGTCAGAGCCGCCTGCTGTGCAGACGGATCCGACCCCGCCCTGGCAGCGGTATCGGGGTCGGATCCGTTCGCCACGCGAACGGCTCCGACCCCGGGTCAGGCTCAGGCCAGGCCTTCGGCCTTCAGTGCGGCCTGCACGCCGGCATCGGCGTCCATGCGTGCCTTGTAGGCGGCCAGGTTGTCCAGGCCCGACAGGTCGACCTTGGTGCCGGCGGCCCAACGCAGGGTGATGTAGAAGTACGGGTCGGCGAAACTGCGGAAGCCGGCCAGCCAGGGCTTGTCGGCCAGCTGCCTGTCAGCGGTCTCGAACAGGCCACGCAGGCGCTTGTGTGCGGCGGCGCGGATCGCGTCGAACTGGCTTTCGTCGGCGATGAACTTGCCCGGTGCGAACAGCGGCGAGAAGGCCGGATGCACGTCGGAATTGACGAAGGCCAGCCAGCGGGTGGCTTCGGCACGCTGGCGCGCGCTGCCATCGCCGCCTAGGCCGGCCTGCGGGTAGGTGTCGGCGATATAGCCCATGATCGCGGCGTTCTGCAGCAGCACGAAGTCGCCATCGACCAGCGCGGGAACGGCGCCGGCCGGATTGATCTTGAGGAATTCCGGACCCTTCAGGGTGTCCTTGTTCAGCAGTTCGACCTCGAACGGCTGGCCGGTCCACTGCAGGGCGATGTGGTCGGCGGTGGAACAGGCACCGGGCTTGCTGTACAGCTTCATGGGAACTCCAGGTGATGCGGGCGGGAAACGCCCACTATCCCAGAGCCTGCCAGCGGGCGGCAACGCTGCCGCCAGCACGGATCGTTACGACTGCCGCGGCTTGAGGTTCTGCACCTTATAGAAGGTGTGATCGCCGATGGTGGCCACCTGGTAGGCATTGCGCCAGTTCGGGCTGGCGATGGACAACGCGGCGAAGTGGCTGGCTCCGGGCACGATCTCGCGGCGCTCGCCGGCCGGCAGCGCCCAGTTGCGCTCGGCGTCGAAGGCCACGTTCATTGCCTCGCTCCAGGCCGCGTCATTGCCCAGCTGGGTGCCGGGGGAGACGATGGTCGGCGCGAACTGCTTGCGCGCGGTGACCACCTGGCACATCGAGTCGCCCCACAGGCCACTGTCGAGGCGGCGCAGGGCGACCTCGGCAACGGCTTGCTGGCCGCGCAGGGTCTGGTCGCGGGCTTCCAGGTAAACGGTGGTGCTCAGACACAGTGAATCAGCGGCCGGCTGCGGCAACAACTGCGACAGCCAGAGAATCCAGGCCAGTTTCATATAACTCCTTGCTCCGTATGGGCCGCACTCTCCGCTTCCAGTCGCGGGGGCGACAGGATGCGGGGTACGACTTGGCGTCATGGGGAGGCGGCCATCGGGGCCGCCCCGTGGGCAGCCCCAAAAGAAACGACCAGTACCGATCGTGGGGGCTGCGCCGGCTCACCGGAAACTGGCTGGTGAGCGGAAAGATGGCGCAAGGTAGGGGGGCGTAGCCGAACGCATCGTGAACCGTCCGGCTTGACATTCAGGTTCGGGAGGGGTGACGGAAATCACATTCCGTCCCCCATTCATGCGCTCATCAGAGCGCGGCGGCCACCCGGCTGCCCTGGTCGATGGCCCGCTTGGCGTCCAGTTCGGCCGCTACATCGGCACCGCCGATCAGCTGCGCGTTGATGCCGGCGGCCTGCAGCTCGGCCTGCAATGCGCGGTTCGGTTCCTGCCCGGCGCAGATCACCACATGGTCGACCGGCAGCAGCTGTTCGCTGCCTTCCACGCGGATGCGCAGGCCTTCGTCGTCCACGCCCAGGTACTCGACGCCGCCGAGCATGCGCACGCCCTTGGCCTTCAGCGTGGCGCGGTGGATCCAGCCGGTGGTCTTGCCCAGCCGCGCGCCGGGCTTGCCCGGGCTGCGCTGCAGCAGCCACAGCCGCCGCGGCGATGCCTCGGGCTGCGGCCTGGCCAGCGAGCCGCGGGCCTCGAACGTGCTGTCCACGCCCCATTCGGCCATCCAGCGCTGTGGGTCCAGCGCGGGGGACTCACCAGCGTGGCTGAGGAATTCGCCGACATCGAAGCCGATGCCGCCCGCGCCGATGATCGCCGCACTGGCGCCCACTTCGACCCGGCCCAGCAGCACGTCCAGGTAGCTGACCACCTTGGCGTGGTTGGCGCCGGGGAAGTCGACCTTGCGCGGCGTGATGCCGGTGGCCAGCACCACCTCGTCGAAGCCGGCCAGGCTGGCCGCATCTGCTCGCGTGCCCAGGCGTAGCTGCACGCCGGTTTCAGCCAGCTTGTGGCGGAAATAGCGCAGGGTCTCGTGGAACTCTTCCTTGCCGGGGATGCGCTTGGCCACGTTGAACTGGCCACCGATCTCGTCGTTGGCATCGAACAGGGTGACCTGGTGGCCGCGCTCGGCGGCCACCGTGGCGCAAGCCAGGCCGGCCGGACCTGCGCCGACCACCGCGACCTTTTTCGGCGTGGCAGCCGGGCGGTAGACCAGCTCGGTCTCGTGTGCGGCACGCGGATTGACCAGGCAGCTGGCCAGCTTGTTCTCGAACACGTGGTCCAGGCAGGCCTGGTTGCAGGCGATGCAGGTGTTGATCGCCTCGGCGCGGCCGGCGCGGGCCTTGTTGGGCCATTGCGGGTCGGCCAGCAGCGGGCGCGCCAGCGACACCATGTCGGCGCCGCCGCTGGCGAGGATGTGCTCGGCGACGTCGGGCATGTTGATGCGGTTGGTCGCCACCAGCGGCACCGTTACATGCAACTTGAGCTTGGCGGTGACAGCGGCGAAGGCGGCGCGCGGCACCGAGGTGGCAATGGTCGGGATGCGCGCTTCGTGCCAGCCGATGCCGGAATTGATGATCGTCGCGCCAGCCGCCTCGATGGCCTGGGCCTGCTGCACGATCTCTTCCCAGTTGCTGCCGTCGTCAACCAGATCCACCAGCGACAGGCGGTAGATGATGATGAAGTCCGGGCCGCAGGCCTCGCGGATGCGGCGCACGATCTCCACTGCAAAACGCATGCGTTGGTTGGCGTCGCCACCCCAGCGGTCGGAGCGCTTGTTGGTGCGCGGGGCGATGAACTCGTTGATGAGGTAGCCCTCCGAGCCCATCACTTCGACGCCATCGTAGCCGGCTTCGCGGGCCAGCTTTGCGCTGCGTGCGTAGTCGGCGATATGCCGCTCGACGCCGCTGGCCGACAGCGCACGGGGGGTGAACGGGTTGATCGGCGCCTTCAGCTTCGACGGTGCCACCGACAGGGGATGGTAGGCATAGCGGCCGGCATGCAGCAGCTGCAGGCAGATCTTCGCGCCGTGCTGGTGCGCGGCCGCGGTGAGCTGCCGGTGCGGGCGCACTTCCCAGGGCCAGGACAGCTTTCCGCCAAAGGGCTTCAGCCAGCCGACCACGTTCGGCGCGAAGCCACCGGTGACGATCAGGCCGACGCCACCTTCGGCGCGTTCGGCGAAGTAGGCGGCCAGGCGCGGGAAGTCGCGGGCGCGATCTTCCAGGCCGGTGTGCATCGAACCCATCAGCACGCGGTTGCGCAGCTGGGTGAAGCCCAGGTCCAGCGGGGCGAACAGGTGGGGATAGGCGCTTTCGTTGGCTGGCGACATGATCGATACGCTTGCGTACGGAAGCGCGAAGCGTGCCGGGAAACGGCGGCTGGGGCAAGGGGCGCGGGCGGTAGTGCCGGCCGCTGGCCGGGTACGCTCGGCACATGCGTGCTGTCGCTCCCGCATTTCGCTGCGCGAACCGCGGGCCCCACTTATCTGCCTCCAACCCCGCGCCTGCGGCGCTGCCCCCGAACTCCGGGGGCGGTAGTGCCGGCCGCTGGCCGGCATTCGATCAGCTCAGGGTGATTGCGGTTGCCGGCCAGCGGCCGGCACTACCGGGGGACGCCCAATCCCGAACCAGCCCAGCGTTACTCCGCACAGGGGGCCAATCAGCAGGGCGAAGGCGAGGGTGCCGACACCGACATTGCCGCCGAGCCACCAGCCCAGCAGCAGCACGCTGCCCTCGATCAGGCTGCGCACCTTCCAGATCGGCCAGCCGGTGCGGGCATGCAGGCCGGTCATCAGGCCGTCGCGCGGGCCGGGCCCGAGCTTGGCGCCGATGTACAGGCCGGTGGCCAGGGCGACCAGCAGCATGCCGGCGCAGAACATCGCCAGCTGCCAGCCAAGGCCGACCGCCGGGGGAAGCAACCACAGCCCGAACTGCGCGGATGGGCCGATCAACATCACGTTGAGCACGGTGCCGACGCCCGGCTTCTGTCGCAATGGCCACCACAGCAGCAGCACCAGGGCACCGATCACATTGGTGGCCAGGCCGAACGATAGCGGCGTCTGTGCGGCGATGCCCTGCGACAACACGTCCCAGGGGGCCACGCCGATCGCTGCACGGATCATCAGCGAGGCGCCGAAGCCGTACAGGAACAGGCCGATGATCAGTTGCAGCAGACGCAGGGGCAGGGCGGTGGGCATGGTGGCGCTCGGGGAGAGGGGGGGCTGTTTCCACCGTAATCCCGATTCAGTCACTCCCATAGATACAGATGCCGGCCGATCCACCGCTACAGGAGTCGTCGATCCTGCGTATGGGCCGTTCTGTGGAGGTGGGCCATGCTCCGGCTGCTTTGCCTGGCACCGCCAGCCGAACATGGCTCGGCACTGCACCGGCGTTCCAGCCTGGCTCAGTCGCCCCAGCCGGCCAGCGCCAGCTTGCCCACCGTGCGCCCGCTGGCCAAGCGCTGATGCGCGATGTCCAGATTCGCCGCATTGATCGCGCCCAGCGTCTCGCTGAGGGTGCCGCGCAGCTGGCCAGCGTCGATCATGCTGGCCGCGCGGCTGAGGATGCGGTGCTGTTCGATGCGGTCCGCCGTGGCGAAGCGCGAACGCGCGAACATGAACTCCCAGTGGATGCCGATGCACTTGGCCTTGTAGGGATCACCGATGCGCAGCGCGCCGCGCGGTTCGACGATGAGGCCGACATGGCCCTGTGGCGCCAGCAGCTGACCCAACGCATCCCAGTAATGGTCGGTGTCGGCCAGGTTGAGCGCGACCTGTACTGCGTCGATGCCCAATGCCTGCAGCTGGGGCAGCAGCGGCTGCCGGTGGTCGATTACATGCTGGGCACCCATCTGCCGGCACCAGTCGATCGACGATTCACGCGAGGCGGTGGCGATCACCTCGAATCCAGCATGCCGGCCCAGCTGGATCGCCATCGATCCAACACCGCCTGCTCCGCCGATCACCAGCAGGTGCTGGCCGGCATGGCGGCGATCATCCAGCTGCAATGGCATGCGCTGGAACAGCAGTTCCCATGCGGTGAGCGTGGTCAGTGGCAGTGCGGCCGCTTCGGCGAAGTCGAGCGTGGTCGGCTTGCGCGCTACCAGCCGTTCGTCCACAAGATGGAACTGCGCATTGCAGCCTGGCCGGGTGACATCACCGGCGTAGTAGACCTCGTCGCCGGACGCGAACAGGCTGGCGTCCTCGCCGATCGCTTCGACCACCCCGGCGGCGTCCCAGCCGAGTACGCGGGGTGCTTCGAGCGTGGCCGGATCGGTGGTCGCCCGCTGCTTGCCGTCGACCGGGTTCACCGAGACGGCCTCGACCCGGATCAGCAGGTCGCGGCCACCCGGAGGCAGCGGCGGGGGCAGATGGATATCGCAGAGGGCGGGGGCGGATTCACGACTCAGGGCGACAGCTTTCATCTCGGCTCCGGCTGGGTTCGTGGCTCCATCATAGAGTTCCTCACGTTTCAGCAGATACGCTGAATCGGGTGGAGCAAGCTGTTGCGCAATATGTCGTATTCCGCACTTAAACCCCGTCAAACCCTTGCAGCGTGAGGGTCTTGCGGATTTTCATCATCCTGTATAGGGTTTCAACGTCGGACCGGTGGAGGGTCGGGCGCGATACTTCACATGTTACGGGACTGTTAACATGACCTTCACCCGCCTGAGCATAATGTTCGCGGCGGTGGCGTGCTGAATCGGCTGTCGAACATCGACGCACTAGTGCTGGCCCATGCCTCTACCGGTTTCATACCCCCGAAATAGGAGCTGTACTCAATGAACAAGAAGATCCTTACTGCCGCGCTGCTGGGTGGTCTGGCTTTCGCCCAGGCTGCGTCCGCGCAGGAGTTCGATGACCGCTGGTACCTGACCGGTTCGGCCGGCTTCAACTTCCAGGACAGCGACCGCCTGACCAATGACGCTCCGTTCGTCACCCTGGGCCTGGGCAAGTTCATCAGCCCGAACTGGTCGCTGGACGGTGAGCTGAACTACCAGAACCCGAACTTCGACGCCAACAAGGACATGAACTGGTCGCAGTACGGCGTCTCGCTGGACCTGCGTCGCCACTTCATCAAGGAAGGCCGCGGCTGGAACCCGTACCTGCTGGCCGGCCTGGGCTACCAGAAGTCGGAAGAAGAGTACAACCCGATCAGCGGTGGCCTGGCTGACCGCAAGGACGGCAACTTTGCCGCCAAGGTCGGCGTCGGTCTGCAGACCACCTTCGAGAAGCGCGTCGCTGTCCGTGCCGAAGTCGCCTACCGCGCTGATTTCGACGACCAGAGCGTGAACCCGAAGCGTGCCGGCAACGATGAAAGCTGGTTCGGCGACGTGCTGGCTTCGGTCGGCGTCGTGATCCCGCTGGGCCCGGCTCCGGTCGCGGCTGCTCCGGCTCCGGCTCCGGTTGCCCCGAGCTGCGCCGACCTGGATGACGACGGTGACGGCGTCAACAACTGCGACGACAAGTGCCCGAACTCGCAGCCGGGTCAGACCATCGGTCCGGACGGTTGCCCGGTGCCGGTCTCCATCGACCTGAAGGGCGTCAACTTCGACTTCGACAAGTCGAACCTGCGTCCGGACGCCGTGGCGATCCTGAGCGAAGCCACCGAGATCCTGAAGCGTTACCCGGATCTGCGCGTTGAAGTCGCCGGTCACACCGACTCGAAGGGTACCGACGCTTACAACCAGAAGCTGTCGGAGCGTCGTGCTACCGCCGTGTACAACTACCTGACCAAGAACGGCGTTGACGCCGGTCGCCTGGTCGGCCCGATCGGCTACGGCGAGAGCCGTCCGATTGCTCCGAACACCAACCCGGATGGTTCGGACAACCCGGAAGGTCGCGCCAAGAACCGTCGTACCGAGCTGAACGTCCAGAACTAAGTTCTGACGCTCTGCCAGTAGGACACAGCAGGACCCGGCTTCGGCCGGGTCTTGTTGTT
Organism: Stenotrophomonas sp. YJH_SMC_64; assembly: GCF_059371375.1. Taxonomy (NCBI): domain Bacteria; kingdom Pseudomonadati; phylum Pseudomonadota; class Gammaproteobacteria; order Lysobacterales; family Lysobacteraceae; genus Stenotrophomonas; species Stenotrophomonas sp. YJH_SMC_64. Next base: position 39,717 of record NZ_JCAFUN010000005.1, read on the forward strand.
TCTGCGGCCCGGAATCCGGTGCCTGCCGGTCCGGGGGTAACCGTTCGTCGGGTTTTTGTCCGTAAAACCAATGGGTTGCCGTATTCATTGAAAGTGGCGCTTGAAAGCTGTCGCGGCATTGCTAAACTCGCCGCGTCACTTCCTTTCGTGGATGCCCTTCATGCTGCGCTCTGCATCGGCCGCCGTCCTGGCGCTGGCCCTGGTTCCCGCCGCCCACGCTGCGGTCGATTGCTCGGTCAACACCAGCGCCTCGCCGCTGCCGTTGCCGGCCACGACCATCGCGCCGGTGGCCGACGAGCTCTACATCCGTGGCAACCAGCTGGGCATGCCGGCCGGCGTGCTGAGCAGCAACTACGATCCGTCGCAGTCGCTGGACCAGGTGCTGCAGCGCCTGCGCATCGATGGCTGCCAGAACATCGCCAAGGCCATTCCGAGCGCACCGGCGGTGAAGCCGAATGATCCTGCGGCCTACAAGCCGCAGACCGAATTCGACAACACGCCCTGGCGCTTCGACATGAGCCAGAACGGCAAGCGCATGACCGCCGAAGAGTTCGACGCCTGGATGAAGGCGCGTGGCGTGCGTGTGGTCAAGGCGCGTCCGGCTCCGGCCGCCACTCCGGCCCCGGCCGAAGCACCGGCTGAGACCAAGCCGGTCGACAAGAAGTAAGCACCGCGGGGAGCAGAGGCTTGCGCACGCGCCGCCCACCTGCCGCCCCCGCCGCCCGCTCCCACGCATCGCGTGGGCGTGCGACTCCCGCTGCCACCGCCGCCGGTGTCCGTCATGGCCTGGCGCGCGTGCTGTCCAAGGCCGGCGTGTGCTCGCGCAGCGAGGCCGCGCGCTGGATTGCCGACGGACGCGTACGCGTCTCCGGCCGCATCGTGCGGGATCCCGAGTTCCCGATTGGCCAGCCGGCGCCGCCGATCGAGGTCGATGGCCAGCCGATGGGCGCGCCGCAGCGGCTGTACCTGATGCTCAACAAGCCGCGCGGGGTGGTGACCACCGTGCAGGACGAGCGTGGCCGCGACACCGTCTACCGCTGTTTCGATGGTGCAGGGCTGCCGTGGATAGCGCCGGTCGGGCGCCTGGACAAGGCCAGTGAAGGGCTGTTGCTGTTCAGCAACGATCCGCAGTGGGCGGCGCGCCTGACCGATCCGGAAACCGGTCCGCAGAAGACGTACCACGTGCAGGTCGACCGCCTGCCAGATGACGCCACGCTGGCGGCCCTGCAGGCTGGCGTGGATGACGAGGGCGAGTTCCTCGTGGCCCAGGCCGTGCGCGTGCTGCGCAGCGGCGACAAGACCGCGTGGCTGGAGGTGGTCCTCGACGAGGGCCGCAACCGCCACATCCGCCGCCTGCTGGCGGCCTTCGACCTGCAGGTGCTGCGCCTGGTCCGGGTTGCGATCGGCGGGCTGCAGCTCGGCGATCTCGGCAAGGGCCAGTGGCGGATGCTGGAGGTCAATGACCAGCAGCGGCTGGGGGCCGCTGCACCGGGCTGATCATCGCCCGCGGCCGGCGGTTGCCGGCCACCGTTCCAGGCGTAGGGGGCGCCTGGTTGCTGAACTTCCCGAACGGAGCCTGCCCATGTACCACCTGACCCTCAACCAAACCCTGCGCTGCGCAGGCCTGCTGCTGCCGATGGTGCTGCTGACCGCCTGTGGTGGCCACAAGAAGGTGGCCAAGGCAGAAACGCCGGCCGAAACCCCGGTGGTGGAAGTGAAGACCCCGGAGCTGGATGGCCGCGGCAGCTACCGCTTCCTGATGAGCAACGGCGACAAGAAGATGACCGCCGATGAGTTCGATGCCTGGATGAAGGCCAACGGCATCAGCGTTGCAAAGGGCAACGGCCAGGACGCTGCCGCCAAGCCGGTGGTGGTGGCCAGCAAGGACGAGCCGAAGGGCAAGAAGAAAAAGAAGTGATGCCGGGAAGGTGCCGACCTCGGTCGGCACGCCCTCAAGCTCTGGTAGGTGCCGACCTTGGTCGGCACGCTTTGACCGCTGGGATCAACCCTTGATCACGCCCAGCTCGACGCCAATGCGGGTGAACGCATCGATCGCGCGGTCCAGGTGCTCGCGGCTGTGCGCAGCGCTGATCTGGGTGCGGATGCGCGCCTGGCCCTTGGGCACCACCGGGAAGAAGAAGCCGATCGCGTAAATGCCTTCTTCGAGCAGGCGCTCGGCGAACTTCTGCGCCAGCGGTGCGTCGTACAGCATCACCGGGCTGATCGGGTGCACGCCCGGCTTCACGTCGAAACCGGCGGCGACCATCTTTTCGCGGAAGTAGCGGGTGTTCTCCACCAGGGTGTCGCGCAGGTCGTCAGCGGCGGCCAGCATCTCGAACGCCTTGATGCCGGCGGCCACCACATGCGGCGGCAGCGAGTTGGAGAACAGGTACGGCCGCGAACGCTGGCGCAGCAGCTCGATCACCTCGGCGCTGGCGCAGGTGAAGCCGCCCAGTGCGCCGCCCATGGCCTTGCCCAGGGTGCCGGTGATGATGTCGATCTTCTCCAGCACGCCCTTCACTTCGGCCGAGCCGCGGCCGGTGGCACCGAGGAAGCCGGTGGCGTGGCATTCGTCGATGTGCACCAGCGCGTTGTACTTCTTCGCCAGCGCGGTGATCTCGTCCAGCGGGGCAATGAAGCCGTCCATCGAGAACACGCCGTCGGTGGTGATCAGCTTGGTCTTGCAGCCGGCGGCATCGGCGGCCTGCAGCTGGGCTTCCAGGTCGGCCATGTCGCAGTTGGCGTAGCGGAAGCGCTTGGCCTTGCACAGGCGCACGCCGTCGATGATCGAGGCGTGGTTCAGTGCATCGGAAATGATCGCGTCGTTCTCACCGAGCAGCGGTTCGAACAGGCCGCCGTTGGCGTCGAAACAGGCCGCGTACAGAACGGTGTCCTGCTTGCCGAAGAAGTCGGTGATCTGCTTCTCCAGCTGCTTGTGCAGGTCCTGGGTACCGCAGATGAAGCGCACCGAGGCCATGCCGAAGCCGTGGGTATCCAGCGCATCCTTGGCGGCCTGGATCAGGTCCGGATGGTCGGCCAGGCCCAGGTAGTTGTTGGCACAGAAGTTCAGCACCTTGCGGCCATCCTCGAGGGTGATCTCGGCCGACTGCGGGCTGGTGATGATCCGCTCGGACTTGAACAGGCCCTGGGCGCGGATGGCGTCCAGTTCCTCGGCGTAGTGGCGGGTCAGGGCGGAGGAGGCGTCGGTCATGGCGTGGGCACGGCTCTGAACGGGGAAACCGTTGATTCTACCGGGCTACGACGGTCTTCGACCGGGCCGGGCAGGGCACCGCCACGGGTGGCACATGTTGCATCGCAATAGCAAACGGGTTAAAAATTCGTGAACCGCGCCTGTCTGGCGCCGGTTGCCCGCTCCCCCTTCCCGCCCCCGCCACCCTCGGAGACGCCCATGAAGCACGCCCGTGCCTGCCTCGCCATTGCCGCTGCCCTGACCCTGGCCGCCCCGTTCGCCGCCAGCGCTCAGGAAAACGAATCGCCGTACAGCTGGAACGTCACCGCTGTTTCCGATTACCTGTTCCGTGGTGTGTCGCAGACCGACGAGGATCCGACCCTGCAGGCCGGTTTCACCTACACCAGCCCGGTTGGCCTGTACGCAGGCGTGTGGGGCTCGGGCGTGGATTTTGGTGCGGGTGACCCGAAGACCGAGGTCGACTACCTGATCGGCTACGGCGTGGACGTCACCGAGCGCGTCAACTTCGACGTGCTGCTGAACCGCTACACCTACCTGAAGTCCAGCCACCAGAACTACAACGAGCTGATCACCACCACCACGCTGGATGACACCTACAAGCTGACGGTGGCCTACACCAACGATGTCTGGAACAGCAGCACCGATGGCTGGTACTTCGGCCTGGGCGGCAGCTGGGGCCTGCCGAAGGACTTCACCCTGAATGCCAACGTCGGTCGCAGCACCTTCGAGGACGGCATCGCCAAGGACTACACCGACTGGAACGTCGGCGTCGCGCGCCAGTTCGGCCTGTTCAACGTCGGCCTGGGCTACTACGGCACCGACGGCAACGGCCGCGACAACTCCGGCAAGCTGGCCCACAGCCGGGTGATGCTGAGCGTCGCCGTCGGCAAGTAACGCCGCAGGCGTTACGGGTAGTGCCGGCCGCTGGCCGGCAACACCAAAGAAAAAGGCGCCCATCGGGCGCCTTTTTCAATTTCAAGGTGTGCCGAGCAGGCTCGGCACCCACCCATCGCGCACGGCGAAGGGTCAATTCCAGCTCAAAACAACCTTGCCGGCCTTGCCTTCTTCCATCAGGTCGAAGCCCTTCTGGAAGTCGTCGATCGGCAGCTGGTGGGTCATCACCTTGCCGAGCGGGAAGCCGGACAGCACCAGCTGGGTCATCTTGTACCAGGTCTCGTACATCTTGCGGCCGTAGATGCCCTGCACGGTCAGGCCCTTGAAGATGATCTTGTCCCAGTCGCAGCCGGCGCCCTTGGGCATGATGCCGAGCATGGCGATCTTGCCGCCGTGGTACATGCAGTCGAGCATGTCGTTGAACGCACGCGGGTTGCCGCTCATTTCCAGGCCCACGTCGAAGCCCTCCATGTGCAGTTCCTTCATCACGTCCTTCAGCGACTGGTTGGCCACGTTGACCACGCGGGTGGCGCCCATGTCGGCGGCCAGCTTCAGGCGGAAATCATTGACGTCGGTCACCACCACGTTGCGTGCACCGATGTGCTTGCAGATGCCGGCGGCGATGATGCCGATCGGGCCGGCACCGGTGATCAGCACGTCCTCGCCGATCACGTTGAATTCCAGCGCACAGTGCGCGGCGTTGCCGTAGGGGTCGAAGAACGCAGCCAGCTCCGACGGGATCTGGTCCGGGATCGGCCACAGGTTGCTGGCCGGCATCACCATGTATTCGGCGAAGGCGCCGTTGACGTTGACGCCGATGCCGACGGTGTTCGGGCACAGGTGCGGGCGGCCGCCACGGCAGTTGCGGCAGTGGCCGCAGACGATGTGGCCTTCGGCCGAGACGCGCTGGCCGATTTCATAGCCGGTCACGGCCGAGCCGAGTGCGGCGACGCGACCGACGAATTCGTGGCCGATGGTCAGGCCCGGCTTGATGGTGCGCTGGCTCCACTCGTCCCACAGGTAGATGTGCAGGTCGGTACCGCAGATCGCGGTCTTCTCCAGCTTGATCAGGACCTCGTTCGGGCCCGGGGTCGGCACCGGAACCTCTTCCAGCCAGATGCCCTTGGCCGCTTCGCGCTTGACCAGGGCCTTCATCGTTTGCTGCGCCATCGGGGTGGAACTCATCAGGGGGAAAGCGCGGATTATAGGGTGCCGCGCGGATTTCCCATGTTGCGCTGCGGGTGCATTGGCGGAACGAAAGGCGTGCGCCGGCGGGCGTTTCGAACGTGCCGCAAACAGCAGCGCCTCCCTGATTCCGGGGGAGGGGGCGTGGTCACCCTGGCCGGGACACGCAAAAGCCCATCCATGGTGCTCGATGGCGCCTTGCTCGTGCGCGCTGTCCTGCGCACACGGCAAGACCGGGGTTGGGCGTCCTGCCCAACCCGCCAGTCGCATGCGCCCGGCCCATGGCGCCATCGGTCCCGGCCAGGGTGACCACGCCCCCTCTGGACGATTCCATGTGCGCGGCCGACGTGCGCATGGCAGCGCAAGAAGTAGGCCCATGACTTCCGGGGTTCGGGCCGGGGCAGGGCGGCGGGCTACAATCGAGGGTTCCACTACCAGGGGCCGCTCCATGCGCTCGAACCTGCTTGCATTCTCCATCGTCGCCAGCCTCGGGCTGGCCCAGGTCGCCCATGCCGCTGAAGGCATGTGGGTGCCGCAGCAGCTGCCGGAAATCGCCGGCCCGCTGCAGAAGGCCGGCCTGAAGCTGTCCCCGGAACAGCTGTCCAACCTGACCGGCGACCCGATGGGCGCGGTCGTCGCCCTCGGCGGCTGCACCGCCAGCTTCGTCTCGCCGCAGGGCCTGGTGGTCACCAACCACCACTGCGCTTATGGCGCCATCCAGCTGAATTCGACCGCGCAGAAGAACCTGATCAAGGACGGCTTCAACGCGCCGACCCTGAAGGACGAACTGAGCGCCGGCCCGAACGCCCGCGTGTTCGTGCTCGACCAGATCACCGACGTCACCACCCAGGCCAAGGCCGCCATCGCTGCCGCCGGCAACGACCCGCTGGCCCGCAGCCGCGCGCTGGACGCCTTCGACAAGGCCCAGGTCGCCGCCTGTGAAGCCGATGCCGGCTTCCGCTGCCGCCTGTACAGCTTCTCCGGCGGCAACACCTACCGCCTGTTCCGCAACATGGAAATCAAGGACGTGCGCCTGGTCTACGCGCCCCCGGGCAGCGTCGGCAAGTTCGGCGGCGACGTCGACAACTGGATGTGGCCGCGCCACACCGGCGATTTCTCGTTCTACCGCGCCTACGTCGGCAAGGACGGCAAGCCGGCCGCCTTCGCCGCCGACAACGTGCCGTACCAGCCCAAGCACTTCCTGAAGTTCGCCGACCAGCCGCTGGGTGCCGACGACTTCGTGATGGTGGCCGGCTACCCGGGCCGCACCAACCGCTATGCACTGGCCGGTGAATTCAACGAAACCGCCAGCTTCACCTACCCGACCATCGCCAAGCACTACAACGCCGTGCTGAAGATGATCGCCGACGCCGGCAAGGCCGACGCCGACGTCAAGGTGAAGTACGCCGCCACCGCCGCCAGCATGAACAACGTGGCCAAGAACTACCTGGGCCAGCTGGAAGGCTTCAAGCGCATCGACGCCGCTGGCCAGAAGCAGGCTGAAGAAGCTGCCGTGCTGGCGTGGCTGAAGAAGCAGGGCGCTGCCGGCAAGCCGGCCCTGGCGGCACACGCGCAGCTGCTCAAGCATCTGGATACCAGCAAGTCGACCCGCGAACGCGACCTGTTCGTCGGTCAGTTCAACAACACCTCGGCCGTTGGCGCGGCGATCACCCTGTACCGCCTGTCGATCGAGCGCAGCAAGCCGGATGCCGAGCGCGAAGCCGGTTACCAGGAACGCGACCTGACCACCATCGAAGGTGGCCTGAAGCAGATGGACCGCCGCTACGTGGCGAAGATGGACCAGCAGCTGCAGGCCTACTGGCTGGACCAGTACGTGGCCCTGCCGGCCGCACAGCGCGACAACGAAGTGCTGAACAAGTGGCTGGCCGGCAGCGATGCCGCTGCGGTGAAGTCGCTGGTGGGCAAGCTGTCGGGCACAGAGCTGGGCAGCCTGGACGCACGCCTGAAATGGTTCAAGGCCGACCGCGCCGCGTTTGAGGCCAGCAACGATCCGGCCATCCAGTACGCCGTGGCCGTCATGCCGGCGCTGCTGAAGCAGGAAGAGCAGAAGAAGATCCGCGAAGGCGAATCGCTGACCGCGCGCCCGCTGTACCTGCAGGCCGTGGCCGACTACAAGAAGAGCCAGGGTGAGTTCGTCTACCCGGATGCCAACCTGTCGCTGCGCATCACCTTCGGCAACGTCATGGGCTATGGCAAGGACGGCGTGAAGTACACCCCGTTCACCACCCTGGAAGGCGTGGCGGCGAAGGAAACCGGTGAGGATCCGTTCGATTCGCCGAAGGCGCTGCTTGATGCAGTCAAGGCCAAGCGTTACGGCGGCCTGGAAGACAAGCGCATTGGTTCGGTTCCGGTGAACTTCCTGTCCAACCTGGACATCACCGGTGGCAACTCGGGTTCGCCGGTGCTGGACGCCAACGGCAAGCTGGTCGGCCTGGCCTTCGATGGCAACTGGGAATCGGTCAGCTCCAACTGGGTGTTCGACCCGGTGATGACCCGCATGATCGCCGTCGACAGCCGCTACATGCAGTGGATCATGCAGGAAGTGGCGCCGGCGCCGCAGCTGCTGAAGGAACTGAACCTGGCGAAGTGAGGTGGTGCCGGCCGCTGGCCGGCAACCTCGACCAGATAGCCGGAGTTTCCGAAACCCCGCGACTCACGTCGCGGGGTTTTTTCATGCCCGGCCCGGCCCGGTGCGCCGAACAGGTATCATCCCTGTTCCGCGTACTTCACAGGATGTGAACGAAACGCGGAAACCTCCTCCCCCCAGGACCCCTTGTTCGCATGCGCATCCTGCTTGCCCGTCACGGCGAAACGCCGTGGAACGCCGAAGGCCGCTACCAGGGCCAGATCGACATCCCGCTTTCGCCGATCGGTGAAGCCCAGGCCCAGGCACTGGGTGCCCGCCTGGCCTCGGTGGATATCACCCGTGCCGTCGCTTCGCCGCTGTCGCGCGCGCAGCGCACCGCGCAGCTGGCGCTCGGCGCCGCCCGTGCCGACATGCTGCTGACCGAGCCGGAGCTGCAGGAAATCGCTCACGGTGAGTGGGAAGGCCTGCTGGCCAGCGAAATCAACGAAAAGGATCCGTCGCGCCTGCAGGCCTGGCGCGAAGAACCCGATACCGTGCTGATGCCTGGCGGCGAATCGCTGCGCCTGGTACTGGAGCGCAGCTGGCGCGGCCTGGCCCGTGCCACCGAAGGCCTCGGCGAGCACGACACCCTGCTGGTGGTCGCCCATGACGCGGTCAACCGCGTGATCCTGTGCAAGGTGCTGGGCCTGCCGATCTCCCGCCTGTGGACCTTCCGCCAGGCACCCACCACGCTCAACCTGCTCGAAGGCCCCGACCTGGACAGTCTGGAAGTGGTGCGCCTGAACGACTGCGCCCACCACACGCCGTTCTTTGGTGAAGCCAAGCACCGCGCCCTCTGATCCATCCCCCGCATCAACTGCTTCTGCTGGAACCGCTGCCGTGACGAACACCCCGACCACCCTGGCCGACTGGCTGGACTACATTGAACGCCAGCACCCGGCGAGCATCGACATGGGCCTGGAGCGCGTGCGCGCCGTGGCCGCGGCGATGGGCCTGGGCGCGCCGGCCAAGCGCACCATCGTGGTCGGTGGCACCAACGGCAAGGGCTCAACCGTGGCTTTCATCGAAGCCATTGCACGCGCCGCCGGCTGGAAGGTCGGTGCCTACACCTCGCCGCACCTGCTGCGCTACAACGAGCGCGTGCGCATCGACGGCCAGGACGTGGACGATGCCGCGCTGGTCGCCGCGTTCAATGCCATCGAAGCCGTGCGTGGCGAGATCACGCTGACCTATTTCGAGTACGGCACGCTGGCCGCGCTGCAGCTGTTCGCCGACGCCGGGCTGGACCTGGCGGTACTGGAAGTGGGCCTGGGCGGCCGCCTCGATGCGGTCAACATCGTGGACGCCGACGTGGCGGTGATCACTACCGTGGACATCGACCATGCCGAGTGGCTGGGCGAGGATCGCGAGGCGATCGGGACCGAGAAGGCCGGCATCATCCGCGGCTGGAAGCCGGTGATCCTGGGCGAGACCGATCCGCCGTCGAGCGTGCTGCGCCGTGCCTACCTGGTTGGCGCCAATGCGATCCGTGGTGGCAGCGACTATTTCTACGAGCCGATCGATGCCCAGCGTTGGCGCTGGCGCGATGTCGGCCTGCGCATGGAACTGCCGACCCCGGCGCTGGCCGGCCCGATCCAGCTGGCCAATGCGGGTGCCGCCATCGCCGCGCTGCGCGCGCTGGACAAGCCGGTGCCGCGTGCGGCGTGGGCCGCCGGTGTCGCAGCGGCACGCATTTCCGGCCGGCTGCAGGCGTTCGAGCGCGATGGCGTGCAGATCCGCGTCGACGTCGGCCACAACCCGCAGGCGGCGGGCCAGCTGGCGCGTGCGCTGAAGGCCGAGGTCTCTGCCGGGCGCACCCTGGCGGTGTACGCCGCGCTGCAGGACAAGGACGCAGCGGGGGTGGTGCAGGCGCTGGAGGACGTAGTGGGCGAGTGGACCCTGGCCGGGCTGGAAGGCCCGCGCGGGCAGAGCGCCGCCCAGCTGCAGGCACGCCTGGCCGGCACCGCCGCCGCCACGGCGCTGCTGGCTGACAGCGTCGAACAGGCACTGGCGCAGGTGCTGGCCCAGGCCGAGCGCGGTGACCGCGTGCTGGTGTTCGGCTCCTTCCATACCGCTGCCGCCGCCCTGCAATGGCTGCAGGGCGATGCCTGATACGCGTTCAGCCAACGCCGACGCCGTCCGGTCCGGCACCCGTATAATCGATGCCAATCTCCGGACAGTTGCCTGCCTCACGTGGATACGCCTCTGAAACAGCGTCTGATTGGTGCCATCGTGCTGGTGGCACTGGCCGTGATTTTCCTGCCGATGCTGGTCAAGGGGCCGGCACCGGACAGCGGCGTGGCCAATGTGCCGATCGCCGCGCCGGATGCACCGGCCTATGGCCAGTTCGAAACCCGTGAGCTGCCCCTGGTCGCCCCGGCCGGTGGTGCCACCGGCCTGCAGACCGGGCAGGCCAAGCCGCTGCAGGACGCCGCCACGCCGGCCACTCCGCCGACCGTGGACACCTCGCCGACGGTCGCCGCCGGCAACTATGCGGTTACCTTCGGTGCCTACGGCAGCAAGGCCGACGCCGATGCGGTGATCGCCTACCTGAAGCGCTCGCAGCTGCCGGGCTTCGCCGAAACGGCGACCATCAACGGCCGCCAGGCATGGCGCGTGCGCGTGGGGCCGTACGCCGACCGAGCACAGGCCGAGGCCGCCCGCCTGCAGGCGGTGAAGATCCGTGCCGATGTGAAGGCCGAAGTGATCACCCTGGATGCCGCAGCGGACAGCAGCGCCCCGGTGGCAGCCACCCCGGCACCGGCTACGCCGAGCGCCAGTACCCCATCCGCCGCCACCGCGCCGTCGGCCAGCAGCAACCCGGTGCGCAGTGAAAGCCTGCCGCCGAGTACGCCGACTGCAACGACCACTCCGGCGGCCAAGCCCGAGCCGCCGAAGCCGGCGCCGAAGCCCGAAACCCCGAAGCCCGAGCCGAAGCCGGAGGCCACCGCCAGCAAGCCGGCAACGGCCCCGGCCACGCCGGCAGCGCCGGCCGCCAGCGGCGTCGGCTTTGCCGTGCAGCTGGGCGCGTTCGGCCAGGCCAACGATGCCAACGCCCTGCGCGACAAGGTCCGCGCCGCCGGCTTCAGCGCTTTTGTCGAGCAGGTGCGCACCGAAAAGGGCACCCTGCATCGCGTCCGCGTCGGGCCGGTGGCCAACCGTGGCGATGCCGAGCAGCTGAAGGCGCAGGTTGCCGCCAAGGTCGGCGTGGCCGGCATGGTCCGACCGCACCCATGACCCACGCGCAGCCTCGTTGCCAGCGCCGCCGAAGGAGCGGGGCGCCATGATCGACGTGGTGCTGCTGATCGTGATCGCCGCCTCCACCCTGCTGGGGATGCTGCGCGGCTTCGTGGGAATCGTCATCGGCACCCTGTCGTGGCTGCTGGCCGCGTGGGCGGCCTTCGCCTTCGGCAATGACGCCGCACATTGGTGGGCCGCCCCGGCGGCCCCCGGTGGCGAACACTTCGTCGGTGGCTACCTGGGGGTCGGCATCGGCGTGATGATCGTGGTTGCGGTGATCGGCATGGTCATCAAGGCCCTGGTCCACCGCAGCATGCTGACCAGCCTGGACCGCCTGCTGGGCGGGGTGCTGGGCGCCGTGCGGGGCGGCCTGATCGCCGCGATCCTGCTGCTGCTGGGCAGTTTCACCCCGCTGACTGCCGAGCCTTCCTGGCAGCGCTCGGCGGTGCGGCCACTGCTGAACCCCACCGTTGCCTGGATGAACAGCAAGCTGCCGCACTGGGAGGTTCCCGGGGCCGATCTGCTGCCCAAGGCCTTGCCGACCGACGCGCTGTCCCCATCTGCATTGATGGAGTTGGGCAAGAACGCAGGCGCCGGGTTGGGAAAGCCGGGCGCGGCAGGCGATAATGGCATCCTCAACCAGGTAGTGGCAGGCAGCGGATGGCTGCGGCCTGCGAAAGCGGAACAGGGCGATTCCTACGATCCGGCCGAAGTGCGTCCGGACGCCCCAGCACTGCCGGACAGTATCGAGCCGGGCGATCCGGCCAATGTCGACCGCAGGCGCGGCGACCACCGCGGCCAGGTACGGCCACCTTCCTTGTAACTGGGCACAGCCCAGCGGAGACCTCGCACCATGTGTGGCATCGTCGGAATCGTCGGCAACCAGAACGTCGCCGGGCAGTTGTATGACGGCTTGACCGTCCTCCAGCACCGTGGCCAGGACGCGGCGGGCATCGCCACCGCCAACGGCAGCCGCCTGCGCGTGCAGAAGGCCACTGGCCTGGTCCGCGATGTGTTCGATGCCCGCACCATGTCCACCCTGGAAGGCAGCGTCGGCATCGCCCACGTGCGTTACCCGACTGCCGGTTCGGAAGGCATGGACGAGGCGCAGCCGTTCTACGTCAATTCGCCGTACGGCATCGCGCTGGCCCACAACGGCAACCTGATCAATACCGAGGCGCTGCGCCAGCAGGTGTTCGAACAGGACCGCCGCAACGTCAACACCGATTCGGACAGCGAAGTGCTGCTGAACGTGTTCGCCTACGAACTGGAGCAGCAGCGCCAGCTGAGCCCGGAAGCCGCGATCCGCGCGGTGGCTGGCGTGCACCGCCGCTGCAAGGGTGGCTATGCAGTGGTCAGCGTGGTGCTGGGCCTGGGCCTGGTCGCCTTCCGCGACCCGCATGGCATCCGTCCGCTGGTGCTGGGCAAGCGCAGCCATGCCGAGGGCGACGAGTACATCGTGGCGTCCGAGTCGGCCGCGCTGGACGTGCTGGGCTTCCAGCGCGTGCGCGATGTGCAGCCGGGCGAAGCGCTGGTGATCACCGCGCGTGGCGAGCTGTTCTCGGAGATCTGCGCCGAGCCGGCCGAGCACACCCCGTGCATCTTCGAATACGTGTATTTCGCACGCCCGGATTCGATGATCGACAACGTGTCGGTGCACAAGGCGCGCATGCGCATGGGCATCAAGCTGGGCGAGAAGATCCTGCGCCTGCGCCCGGACCACGACATCGACACCATCATCCCGATCCCGGATACCTCGCGCGACGCTGCGCTTGAGATCTCCAACGTGCTCGGCGTGAAGTACCGCGAAGGCTTCATCAAGAACCGCTACATCGGCCGCACCTTCATCATGCCGGGGCAGGGCGAACGCGTGAAGTCGGTGCGTCGCAAGCTCAACCCGATCCACCTTGAGTTCCGCAACCGCGTGGTGCTGCTGGTGGACGATTCGATCGTGCGTGGTACCACCAGCCAGCAGATCGTGCAGATGGCCCGTGACGCGGGCGCGCGCAAGGTCTATCTGGCCAGCGCCGCGCCGCCGGTGCGCTACCCGAACATCTACGGCATCGACATGCCGGCGGCCGAGGAACTGGTCGCGCACAACCGCACCGTGGAAGAGATCGAAGCCCACCTGGGCTGCGACTGGCTGATCTACCAGGACCTGGAAGACATGGAAGCGGCAGTGAGCGAGGGCAATCCGGCGCTGCGCAACTTCGATTCGTCCTGCTTCAACGGCCACTACCCGACCGGCATTGAACCGGGCTACTTCGAGCGCATCCAGCAGCTGCGGTCGGACGACGCCAAGCACAAGCGCCGCGCCTGAGGACCAGGCGTGGTTGACGTGCCCGACGTTGCTGGCGACCTGCTGCGCGCAGCGCAGCAGTGCCTGGCCGAAGCCGACCCGCTGCGCAAGGTTGCGCTGACCCAGGCCTACGCCGCTGCGTTCCGTGCCGGCCGCCTGAAGGTGGCTGCCGACGCGCCACCGCCAAAGCCGATCCGCATGCCGGGCCGGCCGGCGCAGCTGGTGCTGGTGCATCCGCGCGAAGTGCCGCGGCGCGGACTGGGCGGTGTGGAAGGACGGGCTGCCTTCATCCACGCCATCGCGCATATCGAACTCAACGCGATCGACCTGGCCTGGGACGCGGTGTACCGCTTCCGCGGCCTGCCGCCGGCGTTCCATGCCGACTGGGTCAGCTGTGCCGACGACGAATCGCGGCACTTCATGCTGCTGCGGGAGCGCCTGCAGGCGCATGGCCACGACTACGCCGACTTCCCCGCGCACAACGGCCTGTGGGAAATGTGCGAAAAGACCGCGCACGATGGCCTGGCACGCATGGCGCTGGTGCCGCGCGTGCTGGAAGCGCGCGGCCTGGACGTGACGCCCGGCATGATCGAGAAACTGCGCAATGTCGGCGATGGCCAGACCGCAGATGTGCTGGAGGTGATCCTGCGCGAGGAAGTGGCACATGTGGCTGCCGGTTCGCGCTGGTACCGCTGGTACTGCGACCGCGCCGGCGTCGAACCGCGTGCACGTTTCAAGGAACTGCTGGTGGAGTACGCCGGCGGCTACCTGCACGGACCGTTCAACATGGAAGCGCGCCTGCTGGCCGGTTTCGATGCGGATGAGCTCGCCAACCTGGTCGAACAGGCCGGTTGAAGAAAAGGGGACGGAGGGGATCAAGTCGTTTGTGGCACAAACGACTTGATCCCCTCCGTCCCCTTTTTTCAGGCGTTTGGCAACACCACGCGCTTGCCATCCACTGTGGGCCGGTTGATGTAGAACAGGCCGGGACCCGGCCGGTACGGCAGTTCGCTGACGCCGGCATCGGCGGCGTAGGTCAGTGCGGTGTCGCCCAGTGCATCGAAGTTCCAGTGCGCCGACTGCATCAGGTAGCGCCGCCGCAGCAGCGCCTCCTGTGTCTGCGTCAGCGGCTGCCCGGCCACCAGGCGCCGTGCGATCGGCTGCAGGGCGGACGGCAGCTCCCAGCCAGGAACCTCGGCGGCATTGGCGGTCCATTGCACGCCGGCGTCGATGGCCTGCTGCTGCATCACCTGCAGTGCGATCAGCTGGTAACGCCAGTCGATGCGCCGACGCAGCACCACCGCGGCGGTCACATACAGCACCGGTGACAACAGCACGCTGCGGCTGCCGGCGCGACGCTGCTGCTGCCACTGGTGCCAGACATCCACCCAGACCTCCTTCTCACCCACGCCCAGCTGCTGGCGCCAGCGTTCGGCATCGGCCTGCGTTTCGGCGTAGGCCGTGGTGGCCTGCAGCAATGCCAGTGGAGGGAGCTGGTAGTCGGCAACCCCTGGGCGGCGCAGCTGTTGCCGGCGCGGGCGGCTGAGCAGCTTGGGACCTTCTTCCAGCTGGTTGTAGCCACCGCCGATATTCGCGTGTACGCCGGGTAGGGCGATCTCGGCAAACGGCGGTGCCACGCTGGTCAACGGATAGTGCTGGCGATGTTCATCGCGTGCAGTGAGCTGCACGACGCGACCGGCGATGCCGCCGTGCAGGGCCAGCTGCGGCCGCTCATCGGCGCGGCCGCCATTGACTGCGACAACGGTGTCGAACAGCCCGGTGAAGCGCAGCACCGGCGTGGCCGGGGCGAAGTTCGCAGTGCAGGACAGGCCGGCGGCCTGCAGCAGCTGGCGCCAGCGCACGCCGTCCCAGCCCTGCAGTTGGTTGGCGATGTCACGTGCGGCAGCAGCACCGCGTGAATAACCGAACAGGTCCAGCTGCACGCCATGCAGCGGTCGCTGCCAGCGTGCGGATAGTCCCGACAGTGCGGCCGGCAGCAGCACCTGCAGCGCGCGCTGCACTTTCGCGCGAACGCCACTGGCACCGATGCCGAAGGCCAGCCCGATCAGATCGTCGTCGGCATCATCGCGGGTACCCACGCCTTCGACATAGATCGACAGCGAGGGAGCGGCCATCGCATCACGGCGGCTGTCCGGATACAGCTGCTGCAGGCGCGCGATGTTGGTCAGGCCGTTGTCGTAGCTGCTGGTCAGCCGGCTCTGGTAGGTCGAATCATCGTCCGCGCGCAGCTGCGCCGGTCGAGGCTGCGGAACCTGCGGACGGCCGCGCGCCAGGTTGTGTGCGTTGTTGCGGGTGCCGTCGAAGAACAGGCCGATCCGCAGCAAGCCGACATCTTCGTCCGTGTCCTTCGCTGGTGCCATGTGCATTCCCCGTCGTGGCCGCGTCACGGTAGCGCGAAAGCGGTGTATTGGCGAAGTGTAGTGACGCTTTTGACCTTACTTAACGCAGATGCGGTCGATCACAGTTCCTGATTTTCATTCCCATCTTCTATTGAATTCACACGACCCGCGCAGGCCATATGGCCAAACCCGGCAAACCCGGGCGTGCTGCATCAACGCTGTTCACATCATTCAAGGAGCGACGCAATGTTGTCCAGATCGATTGGCAAAGCGGCAGGTGGCCTGGTGTTGGGTTTGTCGGTGGCGGCAGCCGCGCATGCGGCACCGTTGTTCGAACCGGTGACGGTCATCAGCCGGGCATCGGCCAACAGCGAGCCTGCACTCGGCAAGCTGCTGGCCACCCCGTCCACGGCGACGGTGCAGGAAGTGCGTGTCGACGCGGCGGCTACGGCGCAGCCGCAGCTGGAATTCGAGCTGCTCGGCAAACGGGTGCAGGCGGTGCGCAGCAAGGTCGAGGCGCTGCCGGATGGTGGCAGCATCTGGTACGGCCAGTTCCGTTCGCCGTCCGACCGGTTGACCGCCGCCACCTCCAGCGGCCAGGATGATCCGGGCAATTCGTTGATCCTGGTACGTTCGGGCGACACCATCACCGGTTCGATCCGCAAGGACGGCAAGCTTTATCGCCTGCGTCCACTGGGTAACCGCCACGTGCTGGTCGAGGTCGACGAATCGAGGATGCCAGCCGATCATCCGGCTGACTACAACCAGCTGCCGAAGATCCCGATGGCCGACAACGACCACATCGGCATCGCGCAGGCCTCTTCGGGAACGCCGGCGACCATCCGCGTGCTGGTGGTGGCGACCAATGCGGCGGTCACTGCCTATGGCGGCAACATGCAGTCGCTGGTGCAGCTGGCGGTGGCCGAGTCCAACCAGGGTTACGTCAACAGCAACGTCGGCCTGACGCTGCAACTGGCCGGTTACGAGACCACCAACTACAGCGAGTCCGGTAACTTCACCACCGACCTGTCACGTTTCCGTGGTACCAGCGACGGCTACATGGACAGCATCCACACCAGCCGCAACACCACCGCGGCCGACGTCGGCGTGCTGCTCATCAACAACAGTGCCTACTGCGGCCTGGCCTCGGGCATCGGCTCGACCGCGTCGACCGCTTTCGCGGCGGTGTACTGGGATTGCGCGACCGGCTACTACTCCTTCGCACACGAGATCGGCCACCTGCAGAGCGCGCGGCATGATATCGCGACCGACTCGAGCACCTCGCCGTACGCCTATGGCCATGGCTATCGCTATGAACCGTCCACCGGCACCGGCTGGCGCACGATCATGGCCTACAACTGCACCCGCAGCTGCCCGCGCCTGAACTACTGGTCGAACCCGAACATCAGCTACAACGGCATCCCGATGGGCAATGCCAGTACCGCCGACAACCAGCGCGTGCTGGTCAATACCAAGGCCACCATCGCGGCCTTCCGCTGAGGCCAGGCGCCGACCAGGGGCGGCGTCTACCCGGG
Source organism: Stenotrophomonas sp. YJH_SMC_64 (assembly GCF_059371375.1). Lineage (NCBI taxonomy): Bacteria > Pseudomonadati > Pseudomonadota > Gammaproteobacteria > Lysobacterales > Lysobacteraceae > Stenotrophomonas > Stenotrophomonas sp. YJH_SMC_64. Next base: position 57,088 of record NZ_JCAFUN010000005.1, read on the forward strand.
CACGTGCACCTGCCCGGGTAGATGCCAACCTTGGTTGGCACCCTCGGACCCATCATTCGCGCGCGAGCGTATCCAGCGACCAGCCGCCGGCATCCACGCGCAGCACCGAACCCTGCTCGTACCAGTCGCCCAGCACGATGCGGGTGCAGGCACGGCCACCGGCCTGCAGCGAATGGATCGCCGGGCGGTGGGTGTGGCCATGGATCATGGTGTCCACGCCATGGCGCGCGAACGTGGCATCGACTTCGGACGGCGCCACGTCGGTGACGGTCTCGAACTGCGCGCGATCACCCTGTTTCATTTCCGACTGGCGGGCCTGGCTGGCTTCGCGCGCCTTCTGCGCGAACGCGATACGCGCTGCCAGCGGCTGTGACAGGAACTGTGCCTGGAACGCCGGGTCACGCGTCTGTGCACGGAACTGCTGGTAGGGAATGTCATCGGTGCACAGCAGGTCACCGTGCTGCAGCAGCACCGGGCGACCGTAGAGGTCGATCATGCACGGGTCGGGCAGGATGCGCAGGCCGGCACGGCGCGCGTAGTCCTCGCCAAGCAGGAAGTCACGGTTGCCGCGGATGAAGTACACCGGCACGCCGCTGTCGGACAGCACCTTCAGTGCATCGGCCACTGCGTCGGCGGCGGGCGAGGGCGTGTCGTCACCGATCCAGGCTTCGAACAGGTCGCCGAGGATGTACAGCGCATCGGCGCCGGGCGCCTGCTCGCGCAGGAAGCGCAGGAACAGGTCGGTGATCTCCGGACGGCTGGGGTCCAGGTGCAGGTCGGAAATGAACAACGTGGTCATGCAGGCATTCTAGGGCATCAACGATGACGGTAGCGCCGCCGGCATCGTGGGGATCAGATCCCTCTCCGAAGGAAAACGGATCTGACCCCGGGGCTACACCGGCAACGGCAACCAGGCCAGGCTGGCCGAGGCCAGCCCGATGGCGATGCCGGTGGCGGCCAGCACATCGGACGGGTAGTGCAGGCCGAGTACCACCCGCGACAGCGCCACGCCCGCGGTGAACGGCACCAGCAGTGGCGCCAGCCACGGGTAATAGGCCAGCGCCACGATGGTGAACGACACCGCGTGCAGGGTATGCCCGGAAGGGAAGCTGAACTCGTCCAGCGGTGCCACCCAGGCACGGATGCGCAGGTCGGCGGCATACGGGCGCGGGCGCCGGGTCCAGCGCTTGAGGCCCTTGTACAGCAACAGCGCGGCCAGGCCGGTGGCGGCCATGTGCACCGATGCGCGCAGGCCGTCGAAGCCATCAAGCAGCACCAGGGCGCCCATCAGCACATACCAGAACACGCCATCACCGAGCCGGCTGATGACCGCGAACAGGCGGCGCACACGGCGGCGGCGGCAGTAGTGGTTGGCCCGCCGGCACAGGCGTGCTTCGCGGTCGGCCAGCAGTTCAAGCCGCGTTGTGCGCATGGCCGGTCCTCCGCGACTGGGCCAGTTCGGCCAGCAGGGCGTCGAATTCCGCCACCACCTGCTGCGGATGCAGGCGCTTCATGGCGCGTGCGGCGTTGCTGCCCAGCACGTGGCGCTGCGCGTCATCCGCGGCCAGTTGCACGGCCGCGTCGATGAACTGCTCGTCGTTGTCCACTGCGGCGCCATTCTCGCCATTGCGCAGGTACTCGCGCGCAGCGCCGTAGTCGAAGGCCACCGTTGCCACGCCGCTGGCCATGCTTTCAAGGGTCACGTTGCCGAAGGTCTCGCTGCGGCTGGGGAACAGGAACAGATCGCCGCTGGCGAAATGACGTGCAAGCGCATCGCCACGCTGGACGCCGCAGAAGATGAAGTCGGGATTTTCATGCGCCAGCTTTTCGCGGGCCGGGCCATCGCCCACCCACACGAAGCGGGCCTTCGGACGGATCTGCTGCAACCGACGGAAGGCCTTCACCGCCAGCCCGAGGTTCTTCTCCGCGGCGATGCGGCCAACGTAGATCGCCACCAGGCCGTTGCCGTCCACGCCCCACTCTTCGCGCAGGGCAGGGTCACGACGGTTCGGATCGAACTGCTGGCTGTCGACCGCGCGCGCCAGCAGGCGCACGCGTTCGAAGCCCTGTTCGCCGAGGAACTGCTGCAGTTCGCGGGTGGGTACCAGGGTTGCATCGGCCTGGTTGTGGAAGCGGCGCATCCAGCGCATCGCGGCGGCCTGCAGCCAGGCCACGCCGTAGTCGGGCAGGTACTCGTCGAAGCGGGTGTGGAAGCCACTGGCCACCGGGATGCCGAGGCGCCGTGCGGTGCGCACCGCCGACCAGCCCAGTGGGCCTTCGGTGGCGACATAGACGGCATCCGGGCGTTGCTGCTGCCAATGGCGACCGAGCCGGATCGGTGCCGGCATGCCGAAGCGCAGGCCGGGGTAGCGCGGCAGGGCGGCGCCGGGAACCAACAGGGTGCCCGGTGCGGAGTCCAGCGCTTCGTTGGCCTGGCGGGGCCGGATCAGGTCGATCTCATGGCCGGAATTGCGCAGTCCCTGCTCCAGCCCCTGCACGGTGAGGGCAACGCCGTTCACTTCCGGCGGATAGGTCTCGGTGACGATGGCATAGCGCATGGCGGGCCTCCGGGTTTCCGGCATGCTCGGGCCTGGCGATGTAGCCGATGTGACCGCTTTGCGACCGGCAGATGACGCGGCCGGAAGCGTACGCCACCACGGCCCCGAAGGGCCGTGGTGGGCACCGTGCGTGGTGCGTGGATCAGAAGCGCTGCTGGTATTTCATGTAGATGAAACGGCCGATGTCGAAGCCACCGTAGTAGGAGAAGTTGGCACTCGGCTGGCTGTACATGGCCGGGCCCTGGCGGCCGAACACGTTGTTGGCGCCGATCGAAACGGTGGCGTCCCACGGCAGGCTGTAGCGCGCCTGCACGTCATGGAAGGTGACCGATCCACGACGGTTGTAGTCGCGCGTACCGCTGAACCACGGCGCGCGCTGGTCGGGGTGGGAACACTCGTTCGGATAATCCTCCGCACCCAGGCAGCGTTCCTTGACGGCGGAGAAGTAACGCAGGCCCCAGGTCAGGCCGAGATTGCCATGCTCCCAGCCCAGCGACGCGTTGGAGCGCACGCGGAAGCCGATGCCGCCGTTGGTGGCAATGCCATTGCTGGGGATGGCCGGTACGCCGGCTTCGTTGGTGGTCTTCTCTTCGGCGTTGACCACATAGGTGGACTTCCAGTCGGCGCTCAACCTGCCCCAGCGGGTTTCGACCTTGTGGCCGATCTCCAGGTCGTAGCCTTCTGCCTGGCGGAAGCCGCTGTTGCGGTTGCCGAAGTTGAGTTTGTTGACGATGCCCAGCTCCGGGTCGCGGGTAAAGCTGCTGCAGCGCTCGGCAATACCCAGCTCGTAGCAGTCGCGGAGGATGTCGTTGGGATGGTCGGAAACGATGGTGTTGTCGATGCGGATCTTCCACCAGTCCAGTGCGATGTGAAGCCCCTCGGCGAACGTCGGGCTCCAGACCAGGCCCAGAGTGCGGCTGGTCGAAGTTTCCGGCTGCAGGTCGGGATTGGAGCCGTTGGTGAAGGGCAGGGGCGTCTGCCCACTGCTGCCGGTGATGGGTTCATTGCCCTGGCCGAGCTGGCGGTAGGTGTCGGCGTTGGCGATGTCGGCAGCACAGCGCGCGCGGACCTCGGCACTGCTCGCGGCTGCGCCATGGACCGTATCGCAGGGATCGCGGAAGCCGGTGGTGAACGTCTCCGAGCCGCCGCCGTACAGGTTGGCGATGGTCGGCGCACGGAAGCCCTGTGCCCAGGTGCCGCGGACCAGCAGCTGATCGATCGGCTTCCAGGTGAAGCCAAACTTGCTGTTGAGGGTTCCGCCGAAGGTGGAGTAGTCCGAGTACCGCGTCGCCGCGCTGAGGGTCAGCTCCCGGGCACCGGCGAGGTCGCGCAGCACCGGCACGCTCAGTTCCAGGTAGGCCTCGTCGACGCGGTAGCCGCCACCGGTGGGGCCTGCCGCGAGGTTGGTGGTGGCACCGGTCTGCGCAAGTGCATCAGGGATGAAGCGGCCGTCCTCGCGGCGGCTCTCGGCCCCAACGGCGAAGCCCAGCTCACCGGCGGGCAGGCTGGCAAGGCTGCCGCTGAGGTTGGCGAACAGGTTGCGGGTGGTGGTGCGGCCGCGGGTGAGTTCTTCCGGGAACAGCCAATCCTGGAGCTCCGTGTTGCCGGTCAGGCCATAGGGATCGTCCTGGCCATACGGAACCAGCGGGTTCCAGGGTTTGCAGCCTGCGATCGGCGCATCCGGCGTTCCGCATTCGACCTTGCCGGTTGCCGGGTTGTAGAACGAAGGACCGGTGGCATCGGCCACGCGCTGCTTGTGCAGGTTGCCGGTGGTGCGTTGGGTCAGCTCACTGCGGTTGTACTGGTAACCCGCTTCCCAGTCGAAGTCGCGACCGCCGAATTGGAAGTTGCCCTCGAATGCCGCGACGGCCTGCCAGGTGGTCAGATCGCTGGTGCTGACGCGAGGAATCTCCCAGGTACGACGGTTCCAGTGCACATCGCTGGGCGTGTCGTAGCCGTGATGGTTGCCGAACGGATTGAACCAGCTGTCGGCCGACATCGGGGTGATTTCGGCTGGGCCGGACTGGAAGGGGTAGCCGGCCACCTGGCGCGTGGTGGTGCGCCGGTTGTAGGCCAGCTGGGTGTTGAAACGGACCTGGTCGTTCAGCTCCACGCGCGCATCGACGAAGATCGAATCGCGCTTGATCGGCGTCTGCAGATGCATCTGCTCGTTGCTGTTGCTGACATCGCCGGTGAACGGTGTGTTGTCGCTGAGGTGGAAGCTGTCCGGCCCGCCCGGCTGGCTGCCACGGTCGAGCGAATAGCTGCAGCCCCGGCTGTTGCTGCAGCCGGGGCCCTTGAAGCCGGTGATGCGACCCCACTGGCCGACCGTGGTCCAGCCGTCATCCGCGTGGCCGTCGGTATAGGTATAGGCACTGAAGCCGCGATCCCTGGCCCAGACGCCCTTTTCTTCGACATGCTCGGCAGCAACGCTGATGGAAGCACGGTCATTGGACCAGCCGGCAACCACGTCGTACTGGGTACGGGCACCGTCGCCTTCACTGTATTGGCCGTGATAGACGTTGGCGGTTACACCCTGAACGTTGCGCCGGGTGATGATGTTCACCACGCCGGCCATCGCGTCGGACCCGTAGATGGCCGAGGCACCGTCCTTGAGCACTTCCATGCGTTCCACCGCAGCGGCAGGAATGCTGGAGATGTCCTGAAAACCCGAAGTGGTCATGCCCAGCCGCTTGCCGTTGACCAGCACCAGGGTGCGCTGGGCACCGAGGCCACGCATGTTCACGTAGCTGCCGCCGGCGGCTTCGCCGGCGCTCAACGGGCTGGCGCGGCTCAATGCCGGGCTGCCGGTCGCGGTCAGGTTCTGCAGGATGTCGGCAACGGAGTTGAAGCCCTGTCGCTCGATGTCGGCGCGGCTGACGGTCAGCACCGGCTGTGCGGTTTCCAGGTCGACCTGGCGGATGCGTGAGCCGGTGATTTCGATGCGGTCCAGCGTGGTGGCTTCCGGTGCCTGCTGCGCGAGCGCTGGAACGGCCAGGGTTGTGGTCGCCGTGATTGCAAGCGCACGACGGATCGCCAGCCCCAGTGCGGGAATACGGATGGTCATGGGTGTCTCTCTCTCAGTCTTCGAAGTCTTCGGTGCGCAGCCAAGCGGGCCGCGCCAACGCCACCGCAGGCGGTGGTTGTTCGAACCTAGTGAAGGAGGAGAGGGAGAGGTATGGGGAAAGGACGAAATCGCCATGGAGCGGCATGACGCTTCCGCACAAACCGGAAGTGAATCAATCGATTGATCTGATCGACGGCGGAGCGATGGACGATGCACCCTCGCCCCGACTCTGGACCGAAAGCGTCATGGCATTTGTTGGCAGCGACAGCCTGCGCGGAAACAGAAAAGACCACGGCTCCGAAGGGCCCTGGTCGTAGAGCTTCAACAGTTTGTCGAACACGCGCGGAACAGGCCTTTGGCGACGCGTCATGACGTGCCGCCCTGGCCGTAGGGATCAGGCCACGAACGGCCGGAACTGGATGCCCAGCCCGGCGATGCCGTCGGTCTCGCCGATCAGGTCGGCGCGGAGCAGCGGGCGCGCATCGATGAAGGCCTGCGGCACGATCAGCGACAGGCGATTGTCGTCCGCGGTCAATTCCAATGCCGGCAGCGGATCGTCCTCGTGTGCGCGGTTGAGCAGTACCGCCAGGCGCAGCAGGGCGGCCAACCGGCGTGCGGTCAGCAGCAGGCGCTCGGGCAGGGCGTCGAACGCGGTCTTGGTCACGCTGCGGCGATGGCTGCGTACCAGTGCGGCCAGCATCTGCTGCTCCTGCCGCGAGAAGCCGGCGATGTCCGAGTGTTCCAGCACGTAGCTGCCATGCACGTGGTAGCCGCTGTGGGCAATCATCAGGCCCAGCTCGTGCAGGCGCGCGGCCCAGCCGAGCATGCGTGCGTCGTCGGCATCGAGTTTCCAGCGCTCCTGCACCTGCTCCAGCAGCGACAGCGCGGTGTCCTGCACGCGGTCGGCCTGTACCGTGTCGATGCCGTAGCGCTGGCTGAGCGCGACCACCGATTCGTCGCGCAGGTCGTTCTCACCGGCACGGCCGACGATGTCGTACAGGATGCCTTCGCGCATCGCCGCCTTGCTGACCAGCAGCTTCTGCAGGCCCAGGGCCTGGAAGGCGGCCTCCAGCACCAGGATGCCGCCGGCGATGATCGGGCGGCGGTCGCTGGACAGGCCCGGCAACTGGATGTCGTCGATCTTCTTGGCCTTCAGCAGCTCGTCGCGCAGCTGGGGCAGGGCCTCGGCGGTGATCGCGCCCTTGCTCAGCTTCATCGTCGCGCAGATCTCGCTGATTGCCTTGTGCGTGCCCGAAGATCCGAGCGCTTCCTGCCAGCCCAGTGCGCGGTACTTGCTGGCAAAGGGCTGGAACTCGCGGCCGATCTCGGCCAGCGCGTCCTTCCAGCGCTTCTTGCTCAGCTTGCCGCCGGGGAAGAAGCGGCGGGTGCTGGCGATGCAGCCGGCCTGCAGGCTTTCACGCTCCAGGGTCTGCATGCCCATGCCGATGATGAATTCGGTGGAGCCGCCGCCGATGTCGATGACCAGCCGGCGCTGGCCAGGCTTGGGCGGTTGCGCGTGGCCCACGCCGAGGTAGATCAGGCGCGCTTCTTCGCGGCCACTGACCACTTCGATGGCATGCCCCAGCGCGGTTTCGGCCGGGACCAGGAACGACTGCGGCGAGCGCAGCTGGCGTACGGTGTTGGTGGCCAGCGCGCGTACCCGGTGCGGCGGCACATTGCGGATGCGCTGGCCGAAGCGGGCCAGGCATTCCAGCGCGCGCTGCCGTGCGGCGGAAGAGAGCCCACCTTTGCCATCCAGGCCATCGGCCATGCGCACGGTCTCGCGCAGCCGGTCGATCACCCGCAGCTGGCCGAGCGTGTAGCGCGCGATGACCATGTGGAAACTATTGGAGCCAAGGTCGATGGCGGCCAGCAGGTCGCCATCCTGCAATGCGGGCGGAGTCGTAGTGGTATGCGGCATGGGCGAATGTTAGCCGAAGGGGCGGTGTGCTCGTCACCGCGCGGCCTTCACATTTTGGAAGAGGGGAGTGCGGCAGGGCTGCGCCCTGCACCCGCAGAGGCAACGTCAACGTCAACGTCAACATCAAAAGCGGGGTATCCGTGGGTTGGCGGACCCACCCCGCCTTTGACAGATTTCTGCGATCTGATGGTGGGTGCCGACCGTTGGTCGGCACTGATCCTATCCCGCCCAAAATCGGTGCCTACTGCTCTTGGTAGGTGTCGACCTTGGTCGACACACCGGGTCAGAGGCCCTGCATCAATGCCATCTGCGCGGAATGCGGGGCTTCGTCGTGGGCCGGGGCACGCTTGTGGTAGATGCCGTCGGCATCCAGTTCCCAGGCGTTGAGGTTGTCGTCCAGGTAGTTCTGCAGCACCTCGCGGTAGACCCGCTTGGCCAGCTCCGGGTCGAGGATCGGGAAGCAGGTCTCGACCCGGCGCAGCAGGTTGCGCTCCAGCCAGTCGGCGCTGGCGCAGTACATCTCCGGTGCGCCGTCGTTGCCGAACCAGTAGACGCGGCTGTGCTCCAGGAAGCGGCCAACGATCGAGCGCACGCGGATGTTGTCCGAGATGCCCGGCACACCCGGGCGCAGGGTGCAGGCGCCGCGGATGATCAGGTCGATCTGCACGCCGGCCTGCGAGGCGGCGTACAGCGCGCGCACCACCTGCGGTTCGTTCAACGCGTTCATCTTGGCGATGATCCGCGCGGGGCGGCCGGCGGCGGCGATGCGCGTTTCGCGCTCGATGCGACCGAGGATGCCGGTGTGCAGGGTGAAGGGCGACTGCAGCAGGCGCTTGAGCTTCATCTTCGAGGCCAGCCCGGACAGCTGCTGGAACAGCAGGTGCACGTCGTTGCCGATGTCCGCATCGGCGGTGATCAGGCTGATGTCGGTGTACGCGCGGGCGGTGCCGCTGTGGTAGTTGCCGGTGCCCAGGTGTACATAGCGGCGCAGCTTGCGGCCCTCGCGGCGCACGATCAGCAGCATCTTGGCGTGGGTCTTGTAGCCGACCACGCCGTACACCACCTGCACGCCGGCTTCCTGCAGGCGATCGGCCAGGCCCAGGTTTGCCTCTTCGTCGAAGCGTGCGCGCAGTTCAACAACCACGGTCACGTCCTTGCCGTTGCGCGCAGCCTGGATCAGTGCATCGACAATCAGCGAATCCTTGCCGGTGCGGTACAGGGTCTGCTTGATCGCCAGCACGTTGGGGTCGATCGCCGCCTGCCGGATCAGGTCCAGCACCGCGGTGAAAGCATCGAACGGGTGGTGCAGCAGCAGGTCCTGGCGCGCCGCGGTCTCGAAGATGCCGTCGCTGTCGCGCAGCGTGCGCGGGGTCATTGGCGGGTACTTCAGGTCCGGCTGTGCGATCAGGTCGTACAACTGGATGATGCGGTTGAGGTTGACCGGGCCGTCGATGCGGTACACCGCGTTCTCGGTCAGGCCGAAGTTCTGCAGCAGGGTGCGCACGATCTCGCGCGGCATGTCCTGCGCGATTTCCAGCCGCACCGCCGGCCGGTAGCCGCGATCGACCAGTTCGTCGCGCAGTGCCAGCGCCAGGTTTTCCACCTCCTCCTCGTCCACCACCAGCTCGGAATTGCGGGTGACGCGGAACTGGTAGGCCCCCTGGACTTCCATGCCCGGGAACAGCTCATCGACGAAGGTGGACAGCACCGATGACAGGAACACGAAATTCTGCGACCCGCCGAGCTTCTCCGGCAGCTGGATGATGCGCGGCAGCGAGCGCGGCGCACGCACGATGGCCAGATGGCCGGCGCGGCCGAACGCATCGGTACCCTTCAGCACCACCACGATGTTCAGCGACTTGTTGAGGATCTTCGGGAACGGGTGCACCGGGTCCAGGCCCAGCGGCGACAGCACCGGCATGATCTCGTTGCGGAAATAGGCACGCAGCCAGCGCCTCTGCCGATCGGTCCAGGAGTGGCGGCCGAGCACGCCGATGCCGGCCTCCATCAGCGCCGGGCGCAGCGTCTCGTTCCAGCAGCGGTACTGCTGGTCGACCAGTTGTGCCGCGCGGTCGTGGATGGCGTTGAGGATCGCCTGCGGGCTCATCCCGTCCGGTGCCGGTGGCAGGCCGAATTCCTGCGCGTGGCGGACGGCGGCGGCGCGGATCTCGAAGAACTCGTCCAGGTTGGTGCAGGAGATGCACATGAAGCGCAGGCGCTCCAGCAGCGGCACCTGCGGATCCATCGCCTGCGCCAGCACGCGGAAGTTGAAATCCAGCTGCGACAGCTCGCGGTTGATGTAGAGCGCCGGGTCGCGCAACGGATCGTTGTCCGGGCTCACGGGGAGGGGGAGGGATCCGAGGCTGCTCATGGCGTCATTCTTCGATGGAAGTCAGGGGGGCGGACTCGCGCGGGCGCACGTGGTCGGCATCGAAATGGCAGGAAAACACCGAGCCCTTGCCGACCTCGCTTTCAATCTCCAGCCGCGCGTGGTGCAGGCCGAGGATGTGCTTGACGATGGACAGGCCCAGGCCGGTACCACCGCTTTCGCGGGAGCGGCTGCTGGAGACACGGTAGAAACGTTCGGTCAGGCGTGGCAGGTGGGAAGCCGGGATGCCGTAACCGGAATCGCGCACCGCCAGCACCGCGCCATCGCCTTCACGGCGGAACTCCACGGCGATGCGGCCACCGGCCGGCGTATAGCGCACCGCATTGGTGACCAGGTTGGAAAAGGCGCTGTGCAGCTCCTTGGTGGAACCCTGCAGGTCGACGCCGGCCAGATCGTCGATGCTGATCTGGTGGCGGCCCTGGCTGTGCGCTTCGGCCTCGCGGCGTAGTGTGGCCAGCATCGGCTGCATGGCGACGGTCTCTTCCTCGCTGTGCTCCTGCGATTCCAGCCGCGACAGGGTCAGCAGGTCTTCCACCAGCTGGGCCATGCGCTGGCTCTGCTTGCGCATTTCTTCCAGCATCGGACCGGTGCCCGGGAAATCCTCCGGGTCCATCATGTCCAGGTAACCGTGGACCACGGTGAGCGGCGTGCGCAGTTCGTGTGAAACGTTGGCGACGAAGTCGCGGCGCACCTGTTCCAGGCGCAGCAGCTTGCTGACGTCGCGGGCGATCAGCAGCCAGTAGTCCGAAGAATACGGAATCAGTCGCAGGTTCAGGCGGATCGCAGGATCGACCGGTGAGGGCACGTCCAGGATCGGCTCGGCGTTGCGGCCGCCGGCCAGCCAGTGCGCCAGCGGCATCGGCTGCAGGCGTTCGACCAGCGCCTCGCCGAGGTCGCCCGGATGATGCAGGCCAAGCAGGGCGGTGGCCGCCTCGTTGAACCACTGCACGCGCTGGCTGTTGCGGTCCAGCACCACCACGGCATCGGGCAGCGCGGCGGCAGCGGCGCGGTAGCTGCGCAGCATGTCGAGCAGGCGGCGCTTGCGAACGCGCATTTCCACCTGGTTGCGGTACAGCAGGCGGTCCAGCTCGTTCCAGACGCCGGTGCCTTCCTCGGCGGTGTCCCAGCGCTGGCGCGCGGTCAGCCGGCGCAGCACGCTGCGCAGCCGCCAGTAATGCCAGGCCAGGGTGGCCAGCGCGCCCAGTGCGATGCACAGCCACAGGTGACCCGTGAACCACCCCACCAGTCCGGAGAACAGCAGTACCGCGGCAACGGTGGCCAGGGTCTTCAACCAGGCAGAGCGGATGTGGCGGGGCATTGCGATCTCGTCGTTGAAGTGCGGAGGTTCACTGGGGTGAACCGAGGGTTATAGCAGAGTTGCCGGCGCCGGCACCCGCGGGTGCGCGGCGTCGGCACGACGAGACTCAGGTCGCGGTGGAGAAGCGGTAGCCGGCGCCGCGCACGGTCTGCACCATGTTCTCGGCGTTGAACGGTTCCAGCGTCTTGCGCAGGCGGCGGATGTGCACGTCGATGGTGCGCTCCTCCACGTACACGCTGCCGCCCCACACATGGTCCAGCAGCTGGGCGCGGGTGTAGACGCGCTCGGGGTGGGTCATGAAGAAGTGCAGCAGGCGGTACTCGGTCGGGCCGATCGGCACCGGCTGGTCGTTGGCGAACACGCGATGGGCGGCGCCGTCGATGCGGATCGGGCCGACGGCCACGCTGCCGTCCTCGTCGTCCTCGCGGGCGCGGCGCATGACCGCACGGATGCGGGCCAGCAGTTCGCGCGCCGAGAACGGCTTGACCACATAGTCGTCGACGCCGGCTTCAAGGCCACCTACGCGGTCGTTCTCTTCACCGCGGGCGGTCAGCATGATGATCGGCACTTCGCGGGTCAGCGTTTCCTTGCGCCAGCGGCGGGCCAGGTCCAGGCCGCTGGTGCCGGGCAGCATCCAGTCCAGCAGGATCAGGTCGGGGACGCGATCGGCGATGGCGGTCTGGGCCTCACGGGCATCGCCGGCGTGGACCGGCTCGTAATCGCCCTTGCGCAGGGCGAAGGCGACCATTTCACGGATCGCGGGCTCGTCATCGACGATCAGGATGCGTTTCTGCACGAGGACACCGTAGGGCTCGGTTACTGGAGTGGTGCCAGTAGACTACGGTTTGATGACATGTTTGTGACTACCTGGCCGGAACCGGTCGGGATTGCCATCGACCGGTCACGCAGCACTCAGCGGCGGTCCAGGTCCGGGTCCTGCACGCCCTGGCGGCGCAGCTCCAGCACGGTGGGGGTGATCGCCTCGATGCGCGCATCCACCCGCGCCCGGCCCACGTAGTCCAGCGCCGGGTTGCGCTTGAGGGCCTGCAGCTGCATCAGCGATTGCTCCGGGCGGCCGCTGAGGAAGGCGGCCTCGGCATAGGCCTCGCTGGCGCGCACGCTGTCACCGGCCAGCTCGCTGGCGCGGGCGTATCGCTGCTGGAAGACCGGATCGTTACCACTTTGCGACAGCAGGGGCCGCAGCATGGCCTGCGCGCGCTGGCCCGCCTCGCGGGTGCCCTGTTCGTTCAGGATCTCGGCGTAGGTCAGGGCCACGGGCCGGCTGTTGGGGTGCTCGCGCAGCAGCTGCTCGAAACGGGTGTTGGCCTGCGCGCCCAGTCCGGCACGCGATTCGGCCTCGCCCAGGCCCAGTGCCAGCCACAGGTTGTCCGGGCGGGTCTGCAGCAGGCTGGCCAGGGTCTGCTGGGCCTGCGTGGCACCGCTGCGGCCGCCGCGCATGACCGCCAGCGCCTGGCCATAGCGCTGGGCGTCGTTGAGACCGTCCTTCTGCCGCTTGGCCATGTCCGCGTATTCGCGCTCCAGTTCGGCGGTGGAATCGGCGCTCAGCACGCGCAGGCGCTCGCGCGCCCACTCGAAGTCGCCACTGGCGCCACGGGCCAGCTGGCCGACCGGAACGCGCAGCACGCTGCTGGGAAGCAACGGGTTGTTTCCTCGCAGCAGGGGCTCGGCCAGGCCCGGATCGGCTGGATTCACCCGCTCCTTGCGCTCGCCGCTGGGGGTGCTGGTGGTCAGCAGCACCGTGTCCTTCTTCATCTGCTCGGCGCGGGCCTTGGCCTCGCTGATGCGGGTGATGTTGACCGGATGGGTGCGCAGGAACTCGGGCACGCTGTAGCCGCCCTCGTTGCCGCGCATCGCCGCCGACATGCGCTCGAAGAAGCCGGCCATGGCATCCACGTCGTAGCCGCTGCGCGACAGGGTGCGGATGCCGAGGCGGTCGGCCTCCGATTCGTTGGAGCGGGTGTAGTTGATCTGCCGCTGCTGCATCAGGCCCATGCCGGAGCTGATCGCGGCCATCGTCGCGTTGCCGGAGGAGGTGCTGTTGCTGGCCTGCGCGGCCACCACCGCCGCCAGCATGCCGAGCAGGATCGGTATCTGGTCGCGCTGGGCGCGTTCGACCCCGCGCAGCACGTGCTGCTGGGTGACGTGGGCGATTTCGTGCGACAGGACTGCAGCCACCTCGTCCTCGCGCTCGGCGGTCAGCACCAGGCCGGCATTGACCCCGATATAGCCGCCCAGCGTGGCGAAGGCGTTGATCTGGCGGTCCTTCATCACGAAGAACGTGTAGGGCTGGCGCGGCTGGTCGCTGTTGGAGCCAAGCCGGGTGCCCATGGTCTGCAGCCAGTCGTTGACCAGCGGGTCATCCAGCAGGTAGCCATAGTTGCGCAGCTCGCGCAGCATCATCGCGCCGTACTCGGCCTGGCGCGCCGGGGTCAGCAGCTCGCCGGCCGAGGAGCCGATGTCGGGCAGCTTCTCCTGGGCCTGGGCCAGCGGCATGGCCAGGGCCAGGGTAACGGCGGTAGTCAGCAGCAGGGCTCGCAAGCGGAAGGTCCTCGGGCAGGGCGCGCCAAGCGTGGCAGGGCAGGGGGCAACCATTCGTTAACCCACAGTGTTGCGGCGGTGGCGTGGAATTTCCAGCGCACCGGTACCATATGTAGACCGTCGATCCATCGTGGAGTTTCCCGTGACAGCCCAGACCGCCGGCGGCGCCCCCGCCATCACCATCTATTCCACCGCCGTCTGCCCGTACTGCGTGGCCGCCAAGAACTTCCTGAAGAGCAAGGGCCAGCAGTGGACCGAGGTCCGCATCGACCTGGACCCGGCCGAGCGCGAGAAGATGATGGCACTGACCCGCCGCACCAGCGTGCCGCAGATCTTCGTCGGCGACGTCCACGTGGGCGGCTACGACGACATGATGGCCCTGCACCGTGAAGGCAAGCTCGAGCCGCTGCTGGCCGGGCAGGGCCAGGCATGAGCGCGGCCGACGACGGCAGCAAGGACCGCATCGCCGAATTCACCGACTTCCGCAAGCGCATGAACGAACGCATCCTGGGCGAACCGAACCAGGTGGTACGGCGCTTCTTCGCACTGGACACGCAGACCTACCAGGCCGGCGCGCTGGACGTGAAGACCAAGGAACTGCTGGGCCTGGTGGCCTCGATGGTGCTGCGCTGCGACGACTGCATCAGCTACCACGTGGCCCAGTGCAAGGACGCCGGCGTGACCCGTGAAGAGTTCTTCGAGACCTTCTCGGTCGGCCTGGTGGTGGGCGGTTCCATCGTGATCCCGCACCTGCGCCGCGCGGTCGACTTCCTCGACCAGCTTGAAGGCGGCGCCAGCGCTCCGGCAGCGCACGAGCACTGAGGGTAGTGCCGGCCGCTGGCCGGCATCGCCTGAACTCGACCTGGCCGAGGTTGCCGGCCAGCGGCCGGCACTACCGGGCCCGCGAGGGGGCCTGTCCCGCGATCCAGCAGCCCAGGAGCCCCTTCTTGTTGAAGGGGCGCGCCGACAGGCGGGGGTAGAGGAAGAATGCGCGGGCAATTCTGCCTGAGCCGGGCACTGGGACCATGGTCTATTTGGGACCTCGGCCCCGTCTCAGGCATAATTGCCGGTGAAACTTCCTTTGCGCCGGCGTTTCCGGGCACGTCCGGACGGCGTTTTTCCCCCTGTTCGGAACATCGATCAATGACGCAGAAAATTACGGTCATCCGCGGCGACGGCATTGGCCCGGAAATCATGGACGCCACCCTGTTCGTGCTCGACCAGCTCAAGACTGGGCTGGAATACGAAGACGCCGACGCCGGCCTGGTGGCCCTGGAAAAGCACGGCGACCTGATGCCGGCGGTGACCCTGGAATCGATCGCGCGCAACAAGGTCGCGCTGAAGAGCCCGCTGACCACCCCGGTCGGTGGTGGCTTCACCTCGATCAACGTCAGCCTGCGCCGCCATTTCGACCTGTACGCCAACGTGCGTCCGGCCCACACCTTCCCGAACACCAAGTCGCGTTTCGACAACGTCGACCTGATCACCGTTCGTGAGAACACCGAGGGTGCCTACCTGGCCGAAGGCCAGGAAGTGTCGGCCGACGGCGAGACCGCCTTCTCCGGCACCCGCATCACCCGCAAGGGCTCCGAGCGCATCGTGCGCTACGCCTTCGAGCTGGCCAAGAGCACCGGCCGCAAGAAGGTCACCGCTGTGCACAAGGCCAACATCATCAAGTCGACCTCGGGCCTGTTCCTGAACGTCGCCCGTGAAGTAGCCGCGCAGTACCCGGAGATCGAGTTCCAGGAAATGATCGTCGACAACTGCTGCATGCAGCTGGTGATGCGTCCGGAACAGTTCGACGTGATCGTTACCACCAACCTGTTCGGCGACATCATCTCCGACCTGTGCGCCGGTCTGGTGGGTGGCCTGGGCCTGGCCCCGGGTGCCAACATCGGCAAGGACGCGGCGATCTTCGAAGCCGTGCACGGCACCGCGCCGGACATCGCCGGCCAGGGCAAGGCCAATCCGTGCGCGCTGCTGCTGGCAGCCGCGCAGATGCTGGACCATATCGGCCAGCCGGAAAACGCCGAGCGCCTGCGCAAGGCCATCGTGGCCACCATGGAAGCCAAGGATTCGCTGACCGGCGACCTGGGCGGTACCGGCACCACCATGAGCTTTGCCCAGGCCATCGCCAGCCGCCTGTAAGCGGCCGGTCGACCTCGGTTGGATCCACAGCGGGGCGCCTTCGGGCGCCCCGTTGCGTTGTGGGCTGACTCGTAGATCCACGCCATGCGTGGATGGCGTGGCTTTGGTCCGCAGCCACCCATGGGGTGGCCCTACAGGGGGTTGTCTGTGCGTATCTCGCACAGATCATGTGCTGTTGCAGGGCTGGTTCGTGCGCCATCCGCTCCGCATCCTGTGCCCACTTTCCACTGCACAGGAGTCGCTCCATGAATCTCACCGCCTTCGGCCTGGCCAGCCTGATCGGCATGGCCGCCACCGCCCCGGTCGCCGCTGCCGAACCGTCTCATCCCACCATCCGCCACATGGCCGGCGCGCCGGTCGCGACCTCGCTGGATGCGGCGAAGACCGCCGTGCTGGTGATCGACTTCCAGAACGAGTACTTCGATGCCAAGGCCGCGCCGGGCTTTGCCGGTGGCCGCATGGTCATTCCCGATGGCGTGGCCGCACTGCGCCAGGCCAAGCGGGTGGTCGCGTTCGCCGATGCCCACGGCATCCGCGTGATCCACGTGCAGCACGTGTTGCCGGCCGGTGCACCGCTGTTCGCGCAGGGCAGCGTCAATGCCGACTTCCATCGCGACCTGCAGCCGCGCAAGGGCGAGACGGTCGTGCAGAAGGACAACGTCAGTGTGTTCGCTGGCAACTCGGCCGCGGTACTCGACACGGTGCTGAAGGATGCCGGCATCGACACCCTGATCGTCACCGGCCTGCAGACCCATGCCTGTGTGGCCGGTGCCGCGCGCGACGCGGCGGCCGCACCCCGTGGTTACCGGGTGATCGTGTCGTCCGATGCCAGCGCCAGCCGTGACCTGGACCTGGCCGGTGGCCAGCGCATCGATCATCGCGCGCTGCACGATGCCTCGCTGGCGCAGATCGAAGACGCCTTCGGTGATGTCATGAGTACCGACGCGATCCTGGCGTTGCCGGTGCGCAAGGCCGGCGACGGCGCTTGATAAGCTGGCGGGGCCCGCATGCCGTGGGCCCCGCCACATGGAGCTGCCCGCCGATGGATCACTTCGCCGCCCTGCGTGCGCTGCGCGCCATCGTTGACGCGGGCAGTTTCACCGCGGCCGCTGAACGCCTGGGGACCACCCACTCGGCGATGTCACGGCAACTGCGCCAGCTGGAAGAGCATCTGCAGGTTCGCTTGCTCGATCGCAACAGCCGCAGGCTGTCATTGACCGAGGCCGGGCGCGACTACTACCGCGAGGCGGCAACGCTGCTGGACCGCCTGCAGGAGGCCGACGACCGTGCCCGCGCCGGGCAGGCGCAACCCAGTGGCCGCGTACGGATCAGCGTGCCGCAGGTGGTGGCCAGCCAGGAGCTGCCGCACTGGCTGCCCTCGTTCCTGCAGCGCTACCCGCAGGTCACGCTGGACCTGTCGGCGGATGATCAGCTGGTCGATGTGGTGGGCGGTGGTTTCGACCTGGCCCTGCGCATTGCGGCTTCATTGCCGGACAGCCAGCTGGTCGCGCGCGAGCTGGCCAGCTGCCCGCGCATCCTGGTCGCGGCACCGGCCTACCTGGCTCGCCATGGCCTGCCGCGACAGGCAGCAGATCTCGAACAGCACACGCTGCTGGGTTTCAGTCCCACGCCGTCAATGCCGCCCTGGCAATTGCAGGGGCCGCGTGGCGCGAGCGTGAGCGTTGACGCCGGGCAGCGCCTGCGCGTGGATGCCACCCCCGCCCTGTATGCCGCCGCGCTGGCCGGAATGGGCATCAGCCTGTTCACCGCGTTGACCGTGCAGGAGGACCTGCGCGCCGGTCGTCTGATCCGCGTGCTGCCAGCCTGGCATGCCGGCCAGCGGCGCTATTTCGCGCTGTATCCGCATGCACGCGCGCTCGCCCCCAAGGTGCGCGCGCTGGTCGAGCACCTTGCGGCGCACTACGCTGCAGCGATGGGTTCGGCGGGGTAGCCGCGCGGCTGCAGCCGTGGTGGTGATAGCGTCGGTGACTCTGCGGGTTGCCCCGCAAAGGGCTGGGATCAGGCTGGGCGGAACATGCGGAAGCGCTGTTCGGCGCCGATACGGAAGTAATCGGCGGGGCCGCCGCCGCGCAGGATCGGTGCCGCCGCCGCGGTGTCGTAGATGCCATCGACCAGCAACCGTGCATCGATATGCACCGCCACGACTTCGCCCAGCACCAGCCAACCGTGGGTGTCCTGTCCGGCGGCATCGCGCAGGCGCACGATCTGGGTGCAGCGGCATTCCATGCTCACCGGGCTCTGTGCCACACGCGGTGGCGCGACCTGCGTGGATGCCAGCGGGGTCAGGCCGGCGAGGGCGAACTCGTCGACATCCGGTGCAACCGCGCGGCAGCTTTCGTTCATGGCCTCGGCCAGGTCGAAGGTGGCCAGGTTCCAGACGAACTCTCCGGTGGCTTCGATGTTGCGCAGCGAGTCTTTGCGGCCCTGGCTGGAGAAGCCGATGATCGGCGGGGTGTAGTTGAAGGCGTTGAAGAAGCTGTAGGGCGCCAGGTTCAACGTGCCGCCCGCGTCCTGGCTGGAAATCCAGCCGATCGGGCGCGGGCCGATGATGGCGTTGAACGGGTCATGCGGCAGGCGGTGGCCCTCCGCCGGGCGGTAGCTGTGAAAGGTGTCGGGCATGGGGGGGCAGGGGACGTGTGGGCCAGCTCGACTCTACAAAAAAGCCGCGACCCTTGCGGATCGCGGCCTGTCGTTTACGGCGTGGCTGGACTCAGCGCTGCTGGATCTTCGAGAGCAGGCGCAGGAATTCCACGTACAGCCAGACCAGGGTCACCATCAGGCCGAATGCGCCATACCACTCCATGTACTTCGGCGCACGCTGGGCCACGCCGGTTTCGATGAAGTCGAAGTCCAGCACCAGGTTCAGCGCGGCCACGACCACCACGAACAGGCTGAAAGCGATGCCCAGCCAGCTGGCGTCGTGGATCACCGGCACGTTGATGTTGAAGAAGCCCAGCACGAACGAGGCCAGGTAGAGCAGGGCGATACCGCCGGTGGCGGCGACCACGCCCATCTTGAAGTTCTCGGTGGCCTTGATCACGCCGCTGCGGTATGCGAACAGCAGGGCGGCCAGGGTGCCGAAGGTCAGCAACACCGCCTGGAACACGATGCCCGGGTACTTCATGTTGAACAGTGCAGACACGGCGCCCAGGAACAGGCCTTCAACCAGCGCGTACATCGGCGCGGTCACCGGCGACCATTCCTTCTTGAAGATGGTGATCAGTGCCAGCACCAGGCCACCGATCGCGCCACCGATGGCGTACAGGCTTGCGCTGCCGGAAATCTGGCCGTACTCGTCGACCGACTGGCTCCAGGCGAACGCTGCGGTCAGCACGGTCAGCAGCAGCAGGAGGCCGGTCTTGTTGGCGGTGCCGTTGAGGGTCATCACCTGGTCGGGGTGGGTCACCACCGAACCGCTGGCGAGATCAAGGAAGGTCGACTCGGAAAGAGCCGGGTTGCCGCTGCGCATGCGAGTTCTCCGTGCGAATGAAGGTCGGGACGGCCATCCGGCCGATGACTGCGAGCATAGCCGATGACCACGCATGGCGCCGTGGCAGGTTCATGACCGGTCTCGCCTGCGTTGACAGTTCGCGATGTGCTTGGCCACAATGAACGACTCCCCGGGCCCGGCCCGAGGGGATTGCAAGACCGGGGTATAGCGCAGTCTGGTAGCGCGCCTGCTTTGGGAGCAGGATGTCGGGGGTTCGAATCCCTCTACCCCGACCAATCCCACATCACGTCGGATTGGACACCGTTCCGGTTCGGGCGCCCGTAGCTCAACTGGATAGAGCACCGGCCTTCTAAGCCGGCGGTTACAGGTTCGATTCCTGTCGGGCGCGCCATCGGCGAGCACCGGGATCGCATCGGCGGATGTGAAGAAGTGCTTGCAAAAGGGTAAAGACTCCACCAGAATATCGGACTCGCTTCGGCGGACCGGAACTTCGGTGACAGTCTCCAGGCAAAGGTTTGAGGTTCCAGCGTCAGCGGTATCGGCGATGGAGTGAAAGTTTCAGTGGTGGCTGTAGCTCAGTTGGTTAGAGTACCGGATTGTGATTCCGGTGGTCGGGGGTTCGAATCCCCTCAGCCACCCCACTGATTCAACCGCATCGGCGCAGCCGAAACGGTATTGCAATAAACAGAAAGCACGCTACAATGTGCGTCTGAGTTTCACGGGCCGTTAGCTCAGTTGGTAGAGCAGTTGACTCTTAATCAATAGGTCCAAGGTTCGAATCCTTGACGGCCCACCAAGACGGAAGCCACCTGGTACGCCAGGTGGCTTTTTTCTTATTAGTGTGACCCTTTCGTTTCGATGGATCACAGGTTGCAGGGCCCCGCCTGGCGTGGATCTGCAACGCAGCGGGATCGCAGTGCTGGTTTCAACGATGTTGAAGAAAGTGCTTGCACCCTCCGAGCGGATCGGGTCATAATTCGCGCCCCGATTTCGGGCTGTTAGCTCAGTTGGTAGAGCAGTTGACTCTTAATCAATAGGTCCAAGGTTCGAATCCTTGACAGCCCACCAGACGAAAGCCACTTGGTTCGCCAAGTGGCTTTTTTCTTGCCTGTATGCCGGGTTGCGCTTCATCCACGCATGGCGTGGATCTACTGAAGCGATGCTGAAATCAGGGGCATACGCGTCATCAGTGTTTTCAATGCTGTGCGCTGCTTCTCAGCGCATCGCGTCCTGCATCGCACCCAATGGATCTTCCGCGCCGATGGCGCATGCACGAAGGAAGATGTTGATGGCTGGTATCAATCGATTGCACCGCACGCTGTGGGTTCCCTTCGCGCTGATGGCGCTGGCTGCCTGTGCGCCGGCCAATGATCCTGCGCAGACCGTCGAGCGCGATGCTGGCACGGAGAGCACTCCGGCGCGCCCGGTCGGTGACGCCCTGCAGATGCAGCCGGCTCAGCCTGCGGAAGGGGAGGTCCTGCCCGACGCGGTGGACGTGCAGCGCAATGCGGATGGTTCGGTGGATGTGCGCAAGGCCACGCCGGAGTCGGTGGCCCTGCGCCGTACCGACGACGGGGGCGTGGAGATCCGCAAGGTGGATCCTGCGGCCGGGCAGGGAGCCGATGCGGCGCCTGCCGAGGCCAGGTCGCAGCACTGAACCACCGCTGCCCCGGCTGAGCGGCCGCTCGCCGGGGCGGTCCCCGCGCGCCAGTCGCGAGGATGGCCATGTTCAGCTTTGTGCAGGCCTTCCGCTTCCTGCGCCCGCCTGCGACAATGAACGCCTGTGCCGGCCACGCGAAAGTGGCGGAATTGGTAGACGCCCTGGATTTAGGTTCCAGTGAGGGTGACCTCGTGCGGGTTCGAGTCCCGCCTTTCGCACCATCTGGCCGAGCACAGATTGCCTAAGTGATTGAAAAATAAGCTGGCGACGGTCAGTTGTCCTATTGGATTCCCGCTTTGGCAATTGATCCCTGTCTCGGAACGTCACCTGTTCCGTTCGAGGCGGCTGGGAGGCGGAACTGCTCCAGTGCAGACATGCCTTGGAGCGATTGCTCGGCCAGTACCTTCGCGTAGACCGCTGAGGTGGTCTGGATGTCGCGGTGTCCGAGCCACTCCTGCACGAGCTTGATGTTGCCGGTCGCCAGCAGCAGCCGAGTGGCGCACGTATGGCGGAGCGCATGCGGTACGCACTCCTTCTCGGAAGCGAGATGTGTCCCCTTGATGGCCCATTGCCACAGCCGGTCGGCGCGCGTGCGATTGAGCATCGTGAAGGGGCCGTCCGATGTGGCCGCCAGGGCGTCCTTGCGCCGCTGTAGAACCTCGGCGACACGGGCGGTGCAGGGTAGGGTGCGGGGACGCCCCTTCTTGAGCGTAGCGTGCCGCCAGAAGCGGACGTGGAGCCTTCCGCCCTGATCGACTACTTCGGACCACCGGATGCCGATGGCCTGGCTCATGCGGCAGCCCAGGTCGGCGAGGCACACGAACAGGTCGCGGTAGTCCGCCCCGTCGCGCACCCGTGGGTGCCCTCCGGCAGGGCCGTTCGGGAGCGTGTCCCACTCCAGCAGCCGCGCCAGGATCAATTCCTCGTCCTCAACGTTCAGGACGAACGTGCGTGCGTTGTCCCTCTCGTCGGCCAAGCTGTACTCGGGCAGCTCTCCCAAGAACCGGCCGGCCTTCCTCTCGCGTTTCAGTAGGGCAAGGAGGCACTGCATCTTGCGGTTCACGGTGGCGGGAGCCGCCTTGTCGGCGAGCATGCGCTGCGCCATGTCGTTGACCGCGGCCTGCGTGATGTCGTTGATGGGCGTTTCCTCGCCCAGGTAGCTCTGGACCACCTTGCAGTTGGTACGCACGGTGTCGATGGACCGGAGCTTGCCCCAAAAGTTGCGGTCGTCCAGCGCGTCGTCCATCGCGTCCTTGAGGGTGCGCTGGCGGACCTTGGCCTTCGCCACGGCCATCTGCACCGACCGGGACTTGCCCCGAATCAGCTCCCGCAGCGCGTCCTCTGCAATCTCGGGGTCGTCGCGCAGGGCGTCGAGGACCGCCTGCTCCTTGCGCTCGGCTGCCACGCGGTCGCGGGTGCCGGTGGACAAGCGCACGCGCCGGTATCCCTCCTGCACGTCGAGCATGTAGTAGCGCTTATCGGGCGCACCCGGCTTGGGCGCGGTCCCTTTGAGGCGAAGGGCCATGTGTATCTCCAGAAATGAAAAAGGCCCGCACTAGGCGGGCCTCGGGGCACAACGGGGTGTTGGGGGTTAGGCGGCTGCGACGCGCGCCGTCACCTTGCGGTTGACACGTTCTGCGAGCGAAGCCAGCCAGTGCAGCGCCTTGGTCGTCGGGAAGATCAGGTTGCGCTTGCGGTAGGCGGGATCAGGGCGCTGCTCTAGGAAGTCAGGCCCCGGCTCGCGGTTACGCTTGATAGACGACAGGTCGAGCACATTGCGGCTCACTGCGGAGGGAGAGAGTCCGCCGAGGACGCGCTCAAGGTCCACCTGCTGAATGCCCGGCTCGTCCACAACGGCGAGTAGGGTGAGGATGCGGGTGGCGGTGATGTCCTCGTCGATCTCTTCCCGGAAGGCTGACAGTGCGGTTGTGAGAATGGCCGTCAGTTCTTTCTGCGAGAGATTCATGGTGCGCTCATTTTCCGTAAGGGGATGGTTCCCCCTTGGGAAACCATCAGGGTCTATCTTGGAGCCGCAATGTAAGGATTACAAGGCCCAAGCCAATGTTGATGGCATTCTTGCCAATTTTGTCCATCCAGAAACCACGCTGCCAAGGCGTGGGGGAGGGGTCGATTCCGATCTCATATCCAAAGGCTTTCACGAACAGGTCCAGGTACTTCTGCCCTGCGAAGGGGCCGTCCTGTCCCCTGCTCACGGCGTTGTAATGCGCCGCCACCCCCGGCTGCGCTCCACAAAAAGGTCTTACGTTTCAGTGTTTTAAGAACGGTAGTGCCAGCATCGCCGCCAGGGTCACAATGGCCCCGACCACGGATGCAAAAAACAGTCCTTGCCCTACGCGGACTACCGCGCTGGCTATTGTCCGTCTCACCGTACTCATAGACTGAGAACGCCCCCCTGGTCGTCTGCGGATGCGCAGCCCGACAGCATGACGCTGCCGTCGGGCAGACTACAGGCCACAATGATGGCGCGTCCGTAGGAATCAAGTACCACGGGAGAGATTGATCCCGACTGGTGCAGTGAAGTCATGGCCGCGGGGTCTCCGTTGGGGCCGCGGGTGGGACCGGATACGACACCCGCCAGCCACAGTCCTCGGGGACGACCGAGAACTGGACGCGCTCGTTGAGTAGGCCGAGCATCGCGCGGAGAGCGCCGCGCTTCTCGTTATGGTCGAAATTGATGGTCCGAATCATTCGGGCACCTCGTAGGTCCGTTCATGCAGGACCAAAACCTCCCGCTCGAATACCAAGAACGGGCCGAACTGGTGGACGCGGAGGGCCACGTTGACGATCACCAGGGTCGAGTTTGCGGTGAAATCTGCGTTACGCATATGTAAGTCTCCTGTTATGCAAGTGCTACAAATGGAACAATGAGTGCCAAATATCGAGATTGGCCTTATGATTAGGGCTGAAGGGCGTGATCGCCACTCCCGACCCCAAGGACCGTTCGATGATTGACCCCCGCGTAGAAGTCGCCATTACGGCCCTTCACCTAGTCGTATGGGTGTGGACTAGCTCGGTGCCGGCGCATCGCACATACCTGTATTGGCGCAGGGTCTTGCGGAAGCGGCGTTAGCGGCTCCAGAAGTAGAAGCCGCTCACCTCAAACGCGTCACCGTTGAGCCGAATGTCGCGGCCATAGCTCTCGTAGTCGAAGTAGCGGGAGAGGGCGTCGGGCACGCCGTGGAGAAGCCCCGATTCGTCCACATAGTTCTCGGCAAAGTCGGCCCAGCTATCGAACTGGCCCACGTAGGCTTCGTGGAACTGCTCCACGGTCACATCGTCGAGGCCCTCGTGGTCGCAGAAGGCCGTGTAGGCAGCGCGTTCGGTGTCGTTGTGCAACTCGTCCAGCCGCTCTTGCAATGCGCACAGCTTGTCCAGGTCGGGGTGCTCGCCCCAGGTATCCCCGAACACGTCGTCGTAGTCGTGGACGGCCCACTCCTCGGCGCTGGCGACCTTGCCGCTTCCGCCACACGCCGTGCATTCCGCCCCGCCGAATACTCGGGGGACGTATGTGGTTCCAGTACCGCCGCAATCCGGGCAATCAACGGTCACGTTCGGGTGCGGCGACTCGCGCAGGATGCGGGCAATCTCATCGCGCACGTCGTCGGCGTCGCGTCCCTCCAAGTCGATCCACTCGCCGTGCAGGACGCCAGCGTTATATGAGGCAAGGCAGGCAACGTAGATTTGCATGGTGTGCTCCAGAAATGCGAAGGCCCGCACTAGGCGGGCCTCGGGATCAGGGGTGGTTATCGGTCAGTGCGCCCAATCGGGCTTGACGTTCAGCAGGTAGGCGGCGGCCACTGCGCGGGCGGTGTCCTCGTCGGCCACGTCGGCAATCCACCACCAGCGGTCCTTACCGGCCCAGCGGTAGACGCCCCAAAACTGCGCGGCCATCGGTGCGCAAGGCTCGACGCTCCCGTCGAACTCTTGGCGGGGACCGTAGGAGACCGATCGGTCGCCCAGGGTGACCAGCTTGTCACCGGCAGGTACAGCCAGCTCGTTGTCATTGCTCATTGCGACAGGCCCTTTGCGTGTTCGATGGCGCGATCCAGTGCGCCGGGGATGTTGTGAAAAATGCCGTGGCGTGTCGAGTGGGTGAGGCCGATTTTGTAGACCTCAAAATGGTTCGGCCCCTTGCGCAGCACCCATGCCTTTTCGGTCTCGAACAAGATGTCCTCCTCGCGGTAGCTCATCGCGCGGCTCCCATGCCCTCGGCGATCCATGCGCGGGCCTGCTGCTCGGCGCGGGCCACGCCATCGGCGGTCTCGTGGTTGATGCCGTTCCTCGACAGCCACCCGCCCAGCGGGTCGGCGATGTCGTAGGCCCAAACGCCGCTCCACTGCTCGCCGACCTCCTGCCAGAGGCGGTGCAGCATGCGCGCCACCTCGACAAGAAATTCGGAGTCCTCAATGCCCAGCGGCGCGGTGCTCATCGGCTCGGGCCACGTCCACCCGCTCGCCAGCTGCGCGAGGTCGATGGGGTCGAAGTCGGTATCCCTGATTGCGCGGTTGACCACGGTGGCGAACTCCTCGGCTTGCTGCGGCGTCATCGCGGTCGCCGCCAGTTGTTCGTGATAGCGCCCCGGCTGTGCCAGGAACACGTTGCGGGTTCCGTAGGTGCGCAGTTCCATCACAGCACCCCCAGCCCGCGCAGCACCGGCATCACCAGCGCGTTGGTCTCGTCGTTGTCGCTCCAGTCGCTCGCGGCGTCGTCCCCGTTCTCCCAAATCAGGAGCACAAACCCCGCCTTTGTTGCGTCCGGGCGGTAGAACCGCAGGTGATCGTGGTCGGTAGAGGCGAGGGCCTCCAACACTTCTTGCCGGTCGCGGCTGTGCCGCACCGTGGTTTCTTCGCCGTCGTAGACGCCGAGCGAGTAACCAGCGGCGAGGGCGGCATCCACCAGCGCCACGGCTATGCGCTTCGCGCTCTCGGGGGCGTAGTTGTCGAGGTTCATGGCTTTCTCCGGGCAACAAAAAAGCCGCCTTGCGGCGGCTGATGGGTTCGGGTTAAGCGCGGAGCGCGTCGCTGCACAGGGCTTCCGGGTATGACGAGTCGCGCATTGGCATGACGATCAAAGACGCGCACCTGATGCTCGGATCGGTGATGCCGCCAATACCGAACATGGCCGCCACGTCGCCGCCAGTCACCGGAATCAGTGAAGTGGCCTTGCCGCCGAATGCCTTGCAAATTACACCGGCCGCCTTCACTACGCCTTCGAGGACGGCAGGCGCGAATCCGGACAGCTTGAGTTCGTTCGGCTTGGACACCGCAGCACGCCAGTCCGGGTAGGTTCCATCAACGGCAGCAAACTCAATGGCCTGGCCTCCGCGCTCCGCCTTGAACCGGCTGGCATCGCCCACGGCGCTGAAATAGACATCGCCCTTCATCTTGGCGACCAGCTCGCACGCATTGCGCGGCACGATGATCTTGCCAATGTCCCACGGCAGGCTGGTACGCACCACAAGCATGCGGTGGCCGTCTGTAGCAACGATGATCGCACCATCGGCGTGCGACTCAATCAGCACGCCATTCAAGTAGAAGCGAACGTCATTCTTGGGGGCCACATGCAGAGCGGCGGCGATCAGGGCGGAAGGAATTTTGTTCATAGCTTTCTCCGGGCAACAAAAAAGCCGCCTTGCGGCGGCTTCGGGGGATTGGGGTAGGGCGCTGTTAGAGGAACAGCTTGGTCAGCGTGACGATGCCAGCCACAAAGGCCGTGGCGACCACCAGCGGATACCACCGGGTCTCCATCATCAGCTTGTCGCTCTCGCGGTTGATCTTGCGAATCTCAGCGGTGAGCTTGCGCACTTGCAAGTCCTCCAGTGGTCCATTGGTGCTCATGGTAGCTCCAAAAAAGACCCGCCGTCACACGTCGGCGGGGTGTGGAAAACCGGGTTGACGAAAGGGGATCAGATGACAACGGGGGACGGACAAGGCGCAACTTGGGTGCGGTTCTTGTGTGCCTGGCGCTCCCGCTCGTTGAGTCGGGCGCGGTGCTCGCGGATGCCGCGGCGGATGCAACCGGCCACGTAGTAGTCGCGGGCGGTCATATCAAACGGGATCATCGTCATGGGTTGCTCTCCAGTGAATCGGACCACCAAAACGCCCCATCACAACGGTAGGGGCGCTTTGGCGGTCAGACTCATGCTCGTAAGGCATGGAATCTGACCGTCGCCAGCTTCCGGGAGCGCCTCCAGCTCGCCTAGGAATCCCGTACAGATGGCCCCGCTCTTTCTGGCGGTGACCCGGTATCCGTGGCGGCCTTCATCGGCCCTTACACTTCCCGGCGCGGCTAGTGTTCCCAGCTCCCCGCGTTCTGCCGTGGGCGGCGCTCCTGCCTGCCCCTTTCCTACTGTCCCGACCGCACCCTGCGGCCGTTGTTCGATGGTGGGCATTATGCCCTTTTGCTCCCGGTTTGTCAATCACTCCCGGTAGGGGGATGGTTGAGCCGGACGTTACCTGCGGTGCGCTTAGGGGCCTTTGGGGCTAGTCCTCAGTGCTGGCGGGATAAGCTCTAGGTGCTGTCGATCCATCGGTCGCACGTCTGTCGCCGCCTTTTCCGCTGCCGCCGTGTTGCTGGCGACGGGTATAGATTAGATCAATCCCCGCATGGCTGTCAATACCCCGATGGCAACGATTTTGGATGGTCGCAGGGAGCGCCTAGCGCGCGCGTGGGGAGCTTCTATAGGCGGGGCGGTAGGGGTGCCCGTGGCGGGCCTTGCGTGGGCCGTGGTGGCGCATTGGCTGGCCGTGGTGGGCGGCAGGTGGGCATAGGCCGGGCAGGGTGTGCCGAGGTGGTCGGCAGGTGTGCCGAGGTGGTGCCGAGGTGGGCGCGTGGCGGTCAGGGCAAAAAGACAGATAGGGACAGACAGGGGCGCGAACGTTTGAGCGCGGATGTCCGCAGGTTGCCCAGGTATCGCATGGGATTGCCTAGACACTGGATACCTAATCCGGTGGTTCACCTTTGGAATCAGTAGGTTAGCCGAGGTGGTGACGCCGCAGGTGACGCGAAGGGGGCGCATCGTGCCTTACGCTACAGGGGGCGACCCCCTACGGGGGGTGATCGCGCCGTTCCAAGTAGTTGGATACTCCTTCGGAAATTTGCCGCAAACCTTTCGACCACCTCTGTCACTTCGAGGAGACGTTATGTACGCCCGCCGATACACGATAAGAACCGCTACCGCGATCACCGTCCTGGCCTTAGTGCTCGCAGGACTCCCTGCCGCGTACTTTCAGACCGGCGTAAGGAGCGCTGAGGAGTTGCGTTCCTGGAACGAGCAGATCATCGAGAACGACGCCTCGCCGCAGGTGTTGGTTGATGAGGCGGTGCGGACGTTTGACGCCGCGACGAATGACCTCATCAGCAACCGCAATTCCCGCAACCTGTTTCTCCAGCTCGCTTTGGGCATCCCGGCGCTCGCTTGGATTGGTGCGGGCGTGGTGCTATGGGTCATCAAGGATGGGACGGAGGTCTAGTCCGCCGCAGTGGCACCCAAGGAGGACAGAGGAACACCCCAGGAGTGCATAGGAGAACTGTAGCTCTACTTGATGGTGAATACCAATGAATAGAACTCTATAGTCCTGCTAGAGTAATACTTAGGTCTTACTATGATAGCACCCTTGTCAAGCCCTCCCAGTGCTCCGTGGTCGAATAAACTTAGCGGTTGGCATAGACATTACAACGAGCATCTATGGCATCGCTCAATACCCTCCTCATTCGCTTGGCGGCGCTGGTCACTGTCCTCTCGCTGGTCTGTGCTGGAGTGCCCGCCGCATATCAGCACGCGAAGCTTCGAGCAGCACGGGAGCTGGTCGAACGTACCCGCGAGGTCATAAACGATGACACGACCTCGTACAGCGTGGTGGCCGATGCGGTGCCAATTCTGGATTCTGCACTGACTGAGGCCGCGCAGCACGAGCACATGAGAGGCCTACTCGTGGAATTCACGATTGGCGTCCCGCTGATCGTTTGGTTTGTCGTCTTGGCTGTAATGTGGTGGTTCAAGGATGAAGAATTGGCGTGATAGCTGAACTGTTCACTTTCAGGTAGAGTCGTTTCCTGTCTTTTAACTGGCCGTCGTGTACGGTACGAACCGTTTGGGGAACGTAGGCGTGGGAGAACGCGCGATGGCTACGGATGCATACAGCCAGGGTCGGCTCGGCTCGTTGTTGGTCATGGAAGATGATCCTGACCTCTCAGGGATGTTGAAGGAAATCCTGGCGATGCAGGGTTACGAGGTCGATGTGGTCGCCTCCGCTGCCGATGCATTCGACCGCATAGAGGCGAAAGCATTTCACGCGGCGATCTTAGACATCCAGACGCAGGACGGAGCATCAATGTCCGTCGCCGATTACCTGCTGTCGCACCGAATTCCCTACATGTTCGCGTCCGGGGTGCCGAACCCGCAGCTCCCTGACGCTCACCAGTGGGCGACCTTTCTCCCGAAGCCGTACCGCATCAAAGAACTCATGAGCGCCCTTGATAGGACTCGCCAAATCGGCATTCCTGTTTAGGCGCGTCCATGCGCCAGTAGTTCAGGTCCGGCGTTTTAGGAAACGCTTTGTAACCGTGTCGTAGGTCTGCACCGGAGGACCGCTGTAGAGGTCCGTCGAGCAGGCCATGAGGACTGCTTCGGTCGCGTTGTGGCCTGCCTTCATGGCGGCCAGGGCAATCGCACCACCACTACCGGCGACGAGGAAGTCGCGCCGGAGGTCGAGAGGGAGACCGTCGTGGTAGAAGGCCACCGGGTTGTCCCGCAGGCCGACCACGAGGATCGTGTACTCGCCCTTGGTCAGTTCGTCGAATCCCTCCGACAGCTCGCGCACGGCTCGCTGGATGTGGGAAGTGGTGCCCGCGCCGAACACCACCAGGTCGCGCCCGGTGGTGTCGGTGGTGCGGTAGAACTTCTCCTCCTCGTACCGCAGATCACCAGCGGTGACCTGCGAGTCGATAGCAACGAGCCGGCCGTCAAAGGCCAGCGTGGTCACTGCTTGATGTGCTCCCGCCAGTAGCTCGGGGTGAACGCAGCCCACTCGATGTCGTTCACGTCATCCCACAGGCGCTCCGCGGCATTCCGCAGGTGCTCCCACAGGCCGCCGAGGACGACGTAGGGCAGCGCCAGGAACACGACGACGAACAGCCAGCCGGTGTAGGTGCGACGGGAGGTCTCGCGCAGGCGCTCCAGGAGCCACTGCGAGGCGAGGGCAATGCGTAGCGCTACGTACCCCTTAGCGCGCTCGTAGGCGCGCACCAGGCGCTCGCTGGCGCGGTTGTAGATGGTCTTGAAGTTCATGGGTTCCGGTTAGGTGTTGCGGATGGTTGCCAGGGCCTTCGCGTAGAGCGCGTCCCAGGTGTCACGGTGCGGCTTGCCCGGCCGCCAGTTGCGGACGTAGTAGTCCCATGCGGCCTGGGGGTTACCCAGGGCGGGCAGCGGACGCGGATCGGTGAACAGCAGCAGGCGAGCGAACGCACAGGCGAGCACGTCGTCGGAGGCGAGCGCCTCGTTGACCGCAGCGGTCGAGGGACGCTCCAGACGCGCGGAGACGAGCTGTGAGGCGCGTGCGGAGGTCGCCGGGTGACGGAGTACACCTGCGGTGCCGCCGCCCGCCTCGAACTGCCAG
This sequence comes from Stenotrophomonas sp. YJH_SMC_64, assembly GCF_059371375.1. Taxonomy (NCBI): domain Bacteria; kingdom Pseudomonadati; phylum Pseudomonadota; class Gammaproteobacteria; order Lysobacterales; family Lysobacteraceae; genus Stenotrophomonas; species Stenotrophomonas sp. YJH_SMC_64. The sequence goes on from NZ_JCAFUN010000005.1 coordinate 87,818, forward strand.
AAGCCGCGTGCGGGGCCTTTGATCTGCCTGCGGTGCTCGAAGCGAGATTCCTGGAGACCAATGGCGAGCAGCATGACCTTCGCTTCGGGAGTGAAGGCCACGCCGGGGAGCAGCCGGGCCGCCGCGGGGATCAGGTTGTCCCTGACCTCCACGAGGCTCGGCAGCTTTGCGTCGGTCATACCGGCGCGTAGGGGTTCGACTGGCCGCCCTGGGTGTGGCAGCAGGGAGCGTGGTTGCAGTCGCACGGCGTTACCGGCGCGGGTGCGCTCGGGCCGTCGTTGTCGTCGTCGTTCTTGCGGCGCAGGAACAGGTACAGCAGGCCAGCGGCGGCGAGCGCCATCAGCCACGCAGCGAGCGTGTTGGACATTGGGTCTCCTACAGGATGTCGAGGTAGTTGTCGGGTGACGGCATGCGGCCGGTCACGGACTGGATGAAGGAGGCGTACTCGCGGTCGAGCAGCTCCTCCAGGTAGCGCTGCTCCTCCTTGGACACGTCTCGGGAGAGCTGGTCGGCCCAATACTTCACGGCCATCGCCAGCGCTTCGAGGCGGTCGTCGTGGCGCAGTGCGCCGCGGTCGCGCGTGATGCGCGTCAGCTGGTAGCACAGCTGGTACTTCTGTTCGGACTTCTGATCGGCGCGGATGATCGAGGCATCGACCACCAGGCGGTGCTGGTTCAGCACCGGCTCCAGCACGTCGATGATTCGGTTCTCCTTCGAGGTGCCGTAGTGCTTCACCTCCTCGATGGAGCACGGGTACACGCGCGCCAGGACGCCGGAGAGCATCTTGGCGAACATGCCGTCACCGAAGTTCGCCTCAATGAGGACTGCGGAGACCTTCTCGGCGCGCGCGATGTGCGCCAGGGTCTCCAGCGTGTCGTCGTCGTAGCCGCCCTTGGTCGCACCAGCGCGGCGCGCGTAGAGCATGCCGCGAAGCATGCCGACGACCGCGTAGCCGGTTTCGTCGCCACCTCGGCCCGAGGGGTCGATGGCGAGTACCTTGCCGGTGAACTCCTCCATTTCCGAGGCGAGGTACATGGGCCGGTACAGGCGGTCGCCAGTGAAGCCCACGGACGGGATGTCGCTGACGATGTACTCCGGGCCGCTGCTGTAGACCACGCGGATCGGAGCGACCTCGCGGTCCACGTCCATCACGATCAGGTCGGACAGCTTGAGCGGGTACTTCTCGGCGTCGGACAGCGACGCATCGAGCATGAACTGGAGCATGAAGCCGGAGCGTCCGTAGGACGCCTCGCGCTCCATCAAGTCCTCATCGGAGAAGCGGACGCTCTCGCAGTTCTTCCAGGCGAGCTTGGGGTTCGCGTCGAACGCATCGGCGATCATCGGCGCGAGGCGGTCGCCGTACACCTGACGGTGCTTGGTGTCCTTCGGGTAGCGCGCAGGCCAGATGCGGATGACGTAGCCGCGCTCGGGCAGCTTGTTGTAGAGCGACTCCTCGGTCTGCGGAGTGCCGAGGTAGATGATCTCGCCGCCAGGCTTGAGCACCGCGTCGAACTCCTTGACCAGCTCGGCGAGCTTCTCGCGCTGCACGACGGTCATGGAGTTCTTTGGGACTTCGATGTCGTCCGCGATGATGGTGTCGGCGCGGGAGCCGGTGAGCTGGCCGTTGATGCCGACCGACTTCACCGAGGGCGACTGATCGGGCTGCGCGGGACCGACATCGAACGCCAGGTTCGAGTTGCGCTGGTCGGGACGCGGGCGCAGGTGTTGCAGCTCAGGCAGGGTTTCGATCAGGCGCTTGACGAACACCGAGAACGCATCGGCGCGTTCCTTCGATGCCGAGACCACCATGATCTTGTGCTGGGGGTCTTTCCAGAGGAGCCAGCAGACGTAGGCGGCCGTCACCCAGGACTTGCCGACGCCGCGGTACGCCATGATGACGCGACGGCGCGGGCCGGTTTTCAGGAACTCGCAGATGTCGTACTGGATCGGAGTGGGGCTTGGTAGCCCCAGCTCCTTCCAGACGTACCAGGCGAAGTTGCGGAAGTCCTCGAAAGGGTGACGAACGTGGAGGCTCGTCATGCCCTCCATCAGTTCAGCCGCCCATCCTCAGCGGGATCGAACGGGAACTCGGACACCTTGTCGGCCAGCTTGCCCAGCGGTGAGCCGGGCGGCGTGGCCGCAACGTCGATGCCGTTGTCCTTGAGAAACTGCCGGGCCACGTTGAGGATCGAGGCCAGGCCCTTCGCGTCCGACTCCATCGAGTCGATGGTGTCGGCGAGCTTGTCAGCGACTGCGGCGTGCAGTCGCTCCAAGGCATCCTTGGGGGCGGTCACTTGTTGACGACGCGGTTCAGTACGGTCTCCAGCGCGGACGTGCCGAGCGACGCCAGGATGCACGCGAGCGCGACCTGGGCGACGAAGGAGACGCCGGGGATGAAAATGACGATGGCACCAGCGGCAAGGCCGGTAGCGCCAGAGAGGATTGCGCGGCCGAGCGCCTGCTTCCAGGTGATCGGATCGTTCGACGTGAGCATCTTTGCGATGCCCACGATGAGGCCGACGCCCGCGAGAGCGCCGACCAGCTTCACTTCATCGTGCATTAGGTCTCTTGTAGGTGGTGGATGCGTTAGAGCGGACGACCGAAGCTGTACTCGTAGTTGCCGGTCAGGGTGATCTGCGTGACGCCATCGGTGACGACGACTGTGAACTGCCCCATGCGGGAGGTGTTCCGCCCAGAGGCGGTCACAGTGCCACCGAGGCCGCTGCCGGAGATCGACGCGCCGCCTGTGACGGAGCGGGAGACCACGGAGTAGTTGCCGGTGCCGCCCGAGCAATAAACGCTGAACGACTCGCTGACCGTGCCGTTGGTGGACTGAGGCCAGTTACCCATCAGGTAGCTCGGCGACAGCGATGCTTGGAACGGCGTCGCCTTGACCGCGTTGTAGAACTGCGAGGCGTAGATCGGGCCGCTCGTGGGGACGCCGTAGTTGGCCGGAACGTCGGGCACCAATCCACGTCCTCGGTAATACTGGTCCGCGTAGATCGGGTAGCCGCCGCCAAACTCGGCGCGGATCATTTCCCAGGAGATAGGGCCGGAGCCGGGGAGGGCCATCAGGCACCTCCCCCAAGGTCCGCGACGCGCTTACGCAGCGCCTGCACCTCAGCGATAAGGAAGGGAATAGCCTTCTCCCACTGGATCGTCTTGATGCCGTTTGCGTGCGTGGCGACCATCAACGAGTAGACCTCCTCGGCCTCCTGCGCGATGCCGCCGACCTCGTGATCCGCGCTCGGGTGGAACGTGGGATTCAGCTCGGCGATTGCCTTGGCATCCCAATCGAACTCGCGTACACGGAAGCGGTCGAAGAAGTCGGCCACCTTGGAGGCCGAGGCGTCCACGATGTTCTTCTTTAGACGCGCATCGGACGCATAGGCGACGATGTTGCCCGTGGCGACCCAATTGTTGCTGCCGTCGCGGTAGGCGCACCACGAGAAGGCGTTGCTGGCGAGGAAGCCGTGGTTGTTGTCGTTGCAATGGAGCCAGTGCGTGGTCCCGTTGTCGGAGTCGTAACAGGTGATGGTTGGCGAGTAGCTCTCCAAACGGAGGTCGCCACCGCTACCGCCTGGGCCAGCGATAAGGAATCCCTTGCCGCCGTAGGTGCGAACCCAGGTGCTGTCCTGCATCCAGATGCCGCCGCCGTGCGCTTCCGAGTACCAGCCGGTGCCGGACTGCTGGGAGCGGAACCAGCCAGCGTTGAGGTAAATCTGATCGCCGACCGTCAGGCGGCCCGCAATGTTCGCAGCACCGTTCCAGTACAGGTTGTACCAGCTGTTCGTGTTCACGCGGGTGATCGAGCAAACGTCATCGCCAGCGCCGTTCGTTCCGTGGATGTACGCGGTTCCCGCTGCACCCATGCCGGTCAACCGCAGCGGCGCGCCATAGGCCAGAGTGACCTGCCCGGTGAAGGTTGCGCCACCCAGGCTCGCCTTGCCGTCCAGTGCGGACTGGAGGCCGCTGACGTTTGCGATGGTGTGCGTGTGACCGGCGTCGGCCTTTCCTGCCGGGTTGAAGTTCGCCGAGGTCCAGACGGTGCCGCCAGCGTTGAGGGACGCGACGCCACCCGTGCCATCGCCGAATCGGAACTCCAGCGAGTTCGCAGCTGGCGGCACGTACACATAGCGATCCAGCGACCCCAGGTACATGACGCCGGACGTGGCCTCGCCGCCAAATCCCTGCACACGAATCTGCCCGGAGGCGAACGTCTTGACGCCACCGATGGACTGATCGTCGGTCACGTTGACGACGTTGGCGATCTCGGCGGCGGTATGCGTGTGGCCGATTGCCGACTTCCCGTCGAGCGCCGCTTGCAGCCCGGTTACGTTTGCGATGGTGTGCGAGTGGGACGCCGCCGCTTTGCCGTCGAGCGCGGACTGGAGGCCGGTCACGTTGGCGATGGTGTGCGTGTGCGTCGCCGCCGCCTTGCCGTCGAGCGCCGTCTGCGTCGCGGTGCTGATCGGCTTGTCGAGGTCGGCGGTATTGTCCACCTTGTCGAGGCCGACCTGCGCCTTGGTGTGCGTGTGGGTGCTCGGCGGGTAGGTCGTCGGCTTCCCGGTGACGTGGGTGTTGAAGTCCACGTCGTCGCGGGTCGCCAGCGCGCCCAGGCCGCCGATGTCGCCAGCCACGAGGGTCACGTCGCCCTGCTTACCGGCGACGCTGGTGACCTGATCGGTGTTGTCGATCTTCTCCCAGGTAGCGCCGTAGAGCGCCTGGTCGCCGACTCGCCAGTGGATGTCGCCCACAGTGCCTTCGCCGACCACCTTGTAGAAGTGACCCTTCACCGGGTTGGCCGGGAACGCACCAGTGCCGGCATCCCACGATCCCATGTAGACCAGCGAGCCAGTGACGGCAGCCTGCGCCTGGGCGGCCCAATGCTTCGCCGAGAACTCGCCCGGCGAGACCTCGGTGCCCTGCGGCGCGTTCGCGTACAGGCCAGCCTTGTCGCGGGCAGCCTCGGCAGCGGCCTTGGCCGACGATGCGGTCTGCGCCGAGATCGAGGCGGCAGACGCCGAGCCGGACGCAGCGGAGGCATGACCGGCTGCGGTGGTCGCCGAGCCAGCAGCCTCGCCAGCCTTGGTCGCCGCGGCGGACGCCTGGGCTTCCGCCCGGTTGGCCTGGGTGGTCGCCTGAGTGACCGAGGTCGCTGCGGCGGTCGCGCTGTCGGCGGCTGCGGCAGCCGATGCTGCGGCAGCGGTGGCGTCAGCTTCCGCGCGGTCGGCCGCGTCGGTCGCATAGCCCAGGATGGTCTGCGCCTGATCCCGTGACGTGGCGGCAGCAGTCGCCGCTGCTTGCGCGTCGGAACGCGCCTGACCCGCTGCGGTGGCCGACGTGCCCGCCTGGCTTGCGGAGCCAGCCGAAGCCAGCGCCGAGGTGGCCGAGGCCGTCGCCGAAGCGGCGGCGTCCACTGCGGAGCTTGCCGCCTCGGTCGCGCTGTCGGAAGCCTCGGCCGCCTTGGCAGCAGCGAAGGTCGCCGCGTCGGCGGTGGCCTGCACGTCGTCGTCGATGCTCGCGGCGGATTCCGCAGCGCGCACGGCGGATGCTTCGGCAGCGTCGGCGAAGCCAGAGGCGTCATCTGCGGACGCCTGCGCGGCGTTCGCCATGCCGGTTGCCACGGACACCAGGTCGCGCACCTGCACGACCGAGCCGGTCAGCTCGTCGGTCAGCCCGGCCACGTCCTTCTGGAGCTGCGGGAACGAGAGGAGGGTGTGGTTGTTGCCCAGGCCGTCCGTCACGACGACGGTGCCTTCCTCCTGAGTCAGCAGCGCGATCATCTGATTCTCGCGCCGGTTCCAGCGGTCTACCAGCGTCGAGAGGCGCGAGGCCAGCTCGGCGTTGGAGACGTAGCCGGGGGTAGTGCTCATGCGGTGCTTGGGTTCTCTCTGAGGGTTATCGGATGCCGAAGGCGAAGCCGCCAATCGACGTGATGAGGTAGTTCGGGTAGGCCGGGGCGTCGTAGCCGTGGACCTGCGGAGGCGGGCTGGATGCGCGGCACCGCACGCGGAATGCGCGGGCACCGCCTGTCCATGCGCCGGACGCCGAGAGCGTCACCGACTGCTCGTAGGTGTAGAAGTTGGACGCGGTGAAGGTGTTGCCGTCGCCGCCCATCTGCTGAATCAACGCGCGGTACATCGGCGGCTCGTGCGAGGCGATGACGACCCACACAGAGTCGCGCAGCTCCTCCAAGATGACGTGCAGCCCGTAGACGCGCGTGTTCGCGGTGACGGTCACCGACACGGAGGGCGTATGACCCTCGCCAGCCAGCACCGGAGCGCCGAGCCAGAACTCGTGGATCGCCACCCAATCGCCGAGCGGGATGAAGTTGTTGCCCGCCTGGTAGCAGAGGCTCGTTGCCCCGGTCCACCACACGCCGGTCGCCGACTGGAACTGCCCAACGATGTTGGGAGCATTGACGCGGCCTCGGAAGAACGCGCCGCCGTTGCGGTCCACGTAGAACACCGCGTTGTTGGCGTTCTTCGCGCCGGAGCCGACCCACAGGGGCCAGTCGCCGAGGTTGGAGATTTCCACGCGGAACTCGGCAGCGTTGACGATGTTGCCGTTGCCGTCGAGGGTGTGGGTCTTGAACGTGCCGCCGTTGATCGTGCCTGCGTTTGCCGTGAGCGCGGCCAGGGAGTTCACCCTGATCTTGTCCGCAGTGATCGTCCCGTCCACCACCAGCGCACCCTGGATGCCCACGGTGGACTGGCCGCCGACAGTGCCGATCACGAACGGATACTTGATGCTCGCCAAGGTGCCGCCCGAGGTGTACTGCGGGTGGACGAAGGCGAAGCGATCCGCGGTGACGATGAAGTCGCTGCCGGTCTGCGGGTTGGCGGAGAGGGCGATACCGGCGACCACGGGGACGCCGTTGATGGTGCCCGCGTTGATCTTGACCGAGTAGTTGGCCTGCCACTGACCGTACATGCCGGAGTGCTGCCCGGCGACCACGTTGAACTCCTGCCGGATGGTGGCGAAGTCGCCGTCCTTGAACGCCTGGACCTGCGTGGCCGCGATGGCCTGTGCCTGCTCGGCGGTGATCTTGGTGGTGTTGAGCTGCTGCACCAGCGCGCCGGTCGGAGAGGTGACATCCAGGTCGGCCTTGCGCCAGCCGGTGCCATCCCAAATCTGCGTCAGGTACGCGCCGGTCTGCACGGTCTTGACCCAAAAGGTCGGAACCTTGAAGCCGCCAGCGGGCGGGGAGGGCTGCGCGTCCGAGAAGATCGTCGGCGCGGTGCTGGTCTCCAGCGTGGATACCTGGGAAGCCAGGGCTTCGCGCGCGGACGCTTCGGTGTCGATGCGCTGCTCGAAGGCGGCCGAAACCGCCGACACCTGGCCGTCGATCTCATTGGCAATCCCCTGCGGCACGTTCGCGCCGTAGCTGGCCGCCATCTGCTGTCGGAATGCCGTGTTGGCACCCTCGGCGTCCGTCAGGGCTTCGGTGGTCTCGGCCAGGCCAGCGATGTTCTCGCCGTGGCGGACTACTGCCGTCTCAACGTCGGACACGCGGGCCTTGGTTGCGTCAACCTCGGCCATGACCGCGGTGCGGACCTGCGCCGCGCTGTCCTCGATCTCTGCGCCGAGGCGCTGCTCGGTGGCCGCACGCGCCGCTTCGGTGGTGCTCTCCACCTCGTCGATGCGCTGGTTGAGCGCTGCGGAGATCGTCTTGCCGTTCTCGACCACCTGGCCTTGCAGCTCGGTGATCGCCTCGACGCGCGCGGAGCGCTCGTCAGCGATGGCGCGATTGACCTCCAGGAATCGTGCCTGGCTACTTTGCTCGCCGTAGTCCACCCGCGCGAACAGGTCGATGATCTGCTGCGCGATGACCTTGTTGCCTTCGGTCAGCAGTCCGATCTCGTGGGTGGCCGTGCTGATCTTGTCGCCATAGTCGCGCTGCACGTCGAAGAACTCGTGCGAGCGCATGATTTCCTCCAGGATCGCCTCGGCGTTCACGTCGATAAGGTCGATGCGGGTCAGCAGGTCTTGCAGTGCTGGCGAGCGGAGGAGCTGCTCGATGATTGCGTTGAGGTCCGGGTCGCCACCGGGGTTACCGGGGCCGCCACCGGGGAGGCCGCTGCCACCACCGAACTCGGCGAGTTCCTGGTGTGCGTACAGCAGTTGGCGGAACGACTTGGACAAGTCGCGCGCCGGGAGGTTTGCGCCTTCCTTGTAGTTGACCAGGAGGGCGTCAATCGGCGTGAATCGCCGGATGGTCACAGTGTAGGGTGCGTCGAGCACGCCATCCTGCGACGGAATCTCGATGGTGCTGGCGTCCACCCACGACACGGAGACAGCGCGGGCCGCGTCCGGTTCACCGACGAACGCCCGGATGTGTTCGCGGGCGATGTACGGGAACGGCACGGTGAACCGCGTAGGGCCTCCCTCGTAGGTGTAGAGCACGAAGGAAAGGCCGCGCGATAGTTCGATCATGCGTCCTCAAAAAGGTGGAGGCCCCGAAGGGCCTCCTGGTTACGGTCGATCAGTCCCGTCCTTGCGGTCAGGGAACTGCTGTAGGGCTTGATCCGCGATGTTGCGGACGCCCGTCATGTTGTTGAACCACCAAATCTTCCAGAAGTCGCGCATCTGCTTCTCGGTGATCTCCTCATCGTCGCGGATGGCCGAACCGATCATCCGCGTGCTGCCGTAGACCTTGTTGAACAGGTCGATGGACGGGATGCCCATCACGCCGTTCTCCAGGCCGGTCGAGCGGTTGTTGGCGAACACCGGGTCGTTACCCAAGGCGTCCGCCCACACGGCGTCGGTGACCGCGGGGATCACGTTCGACCAGCTCGATTGCGCGACAGCGTTCTTGTAGAAGTTCTCCTGCGTCAGCTGCTTCTTCCGCTGTTCGGGGTTGCCCGCAGTGTTGATGTACGTGCGAGCCGCCCAGCCCATGCCTGCTGCCGAAGTGGACAGCACGACCATCGCGTAGGTGCGCCAGTCGTCGTAGTGGTGGACGGAGTTCAGGAAGTGGCGGGTGTAGCTGTTGACCATGAAGCTGCGGAACTGCGTGACGATGCGGCCGGTGGTGGAGTGCATCAGCTCGATGCTGTCCGAGGCGTCACCTTCGAGAACCTGGTGTCGCGTCACGCGGAACAGGAAGGCCGCCATGCGCTCGCGCGTCTGGAACGGCAGCTTGTCCGGGTCGATCTGCTCGATCTGCCGCTTGCCTTTGAGGTAGCCGAACACGTCGGCCTGGGCCTTCTCGTCGAGGCCCCAGGTGCGCAGGCGGGCCACTTCGGCGTCCGACAGCTTCTTGGCGTTCGCCATGTCCAGCAGCCGCAGCAGCGTGGCGCGACCGGCGATGCGTTGGAGCATCGTGTTGATCGGGGCCATGCCGGATGCGACCGAGGTGACGTGCGTCGCCATGTTCATCGCGTTGTCGATCTTCTCGCCGTGCTTGACGTTGAACGTCTGCGGCACTAGCGCATCCTCGTCCAGGCGCAGGAACGGCGGGTTGCGCAGCCAGTCGGTGCCGGGTGCGAACAGCCGCTCCATGACGCGCGCCTCCTGCGAGGACAGCTTGCCGTCAGCGCCGCGCACCAGGAAGTCGCGGGCGGCACCCACGGAGTTCCAGAAGTTGCGGAGACCGGCATGCGCGATGGTCGGGCCAAGCTCGGCGAACAGCGAGAAGCCGACCTGGTTCATCACGCGGGCGAAGTTCCAGTTGCGCAGGAACCGCGCGTAGCGTGCGCCTCGGCTGGCGGGATCGAGTTCGGTGCTGCGGCCGAAGGTGGACTTGAGGCCGATGTCGATCAGGCGCTCGATGTCCTTCACGTCGTCGCCGGACTTGCGGGCGTCGCTCTTGAGCTTCGACACGAAGCGGTCGAGCTGTGCGCGGTTCTTGATGCCAGCCTTCGACGACAGCGCCGACCAGCCGGTGATCTCGCGCATGTAGCGGGTCATCACCGAGTCCACGTCGTTGTCGAACAGGTCGGCCATCGAGACCTGCACGTCCTCGCCAGCCTCGTTGCGGATGGTGGTGGAGTAGGTCTCGTCGAGGTCGATGCGCTTCTTCGCGCGGTCGAGCTTGCCCGACTCGTAGGTCTTGCGCTCCAGCTTGGACAGTAGCTCTTGCGACCGCACGGGCGAGACGCCCGCCTCGGTCAGCATGTTGCCGATCTCCTCGACCGAATCGCTGTCCAGCGGGCGGACCAGCAGGTCCATCCCGTCGCCCTCGAAGTTCGCTTGGGCGCGCTTGAGGTAGGAGCGTGCAACCGCCCCGAGCAGCTCGTCGTCGATCTCGTCGCCTTCGTCGGTGGTGGCCTCCCAGGCGCGACGCATGGCGGGCTTGATGAGCTGCTCGATCACGTCGTCCTGGTGAAGCTGCATCTCGCCGAACAGGCGCTTGAAGCCCTTGCCACTCCAGTAGCGCGGCAGGTAGCTGCCGTTCTGCGCCACGTTGGCGAAGCCGTCGAGGTTGCTGTCCTGCGCCAGCTTGAGCGCATCGCGCATCGCCTTGGCGACGCTGCCGGCCGCCTTGGCGGCTTCCGGTGATACGTCAGGCGCACCGCGCACGGCACGGCCGACCTCCTCGTTGAACTTTGCGCGCTCGGAGAAGTTCCACCAATGGGTGCCTGTCCGTTGCTTGTAGGCGTCCCATGCGGCGTTCACTCCGCTCCGCCATTCCGTCTCCATGACGGCCAGGTGGCGCTTGGCGAACTCGCTGGTGGACTCCTGGACCGCGACGGAGCGATCGGTGTAGCCGACGCCATCGCGGAACAGCAGGCGGCCCGCCTCGCGCACCAGCGGCGACTTGGCGCTACCCATGCGGGCAGCAAGGTCGCGGCGGACGGTGGCGAAGTGGGGCGTGATGTGCGCGTTGACCAGCGCCTTGTCGGTGAACTCCTGCTCGAATGCGCTCTCGTTGCGCAGCGGGAGGACGCCTGGCGTGAGGTCGTTGGCGGCGGTGCCTGCCACGCGGGCGGCGGACAGCGAGTCGTCACCGGCCAGCCGCTTCACCACGTCAGGCTTCACCTCGCCGTCGAACAGGGCACCCCGGCGAGCGCCGAGGGCACCACCGAACGCGAACGACAGGGCGGCGCTCTGCACGCCATCCGCGAGCGTCTGCTCGGGGTCGTAGGTGGAGGTTGCGGCCGACATCAGCGCGGAGGTGCCCGCAGCCTGTAGACCGGAACGCACCGCGTTGGCGAGGCGTCCGGCCTTGGCTGCGTACCCCAGGCCGCCCGTGGCGAGATCGAGGCCGGTTGCCACCGGGTCGGTGAAGCCGAGGGCGATCTGTCCGCCCAGGCCGAACTGCGCCAGGTCGTCGTCCGCCATCTGATTCATAAAGGCCACGGATTCCAGATAGGAGAGGTGCTCGTCGGACGTGGCCCGGCCGAACAGCTCCCACTGCTCCGGGCGCAGGCCCATCGACTCCCAGCGCTTGCGCGCGTCTGCGGGAATGCGATAGCCCTGCTGCGGCTCGTAGCCCAGCTCGGTGATGAAGCGGTCGATGAAGCCGATGCCGCCCTTTGCCTGGGCAGCGCCCCATCCGTCCCATACGGTCGTCTGATCCTTCCGGCGCTCCGCGGCCTCTCGCTGCTCCTTGCGCTCGCGCACGGCTTGCACGATGGGCTGCTGGGTTGCCGGCTTGACGATGTTCTCGTCTGCGCCGGGTAGGGATTCAAACATGCGGTCTTACTTCCTCGTCAGGTACTCCAGGAAGTCCTCGGGGACTGCCGGGGTGGTGGTGGTTTGCTTGGTGCCCGCGTTGGGAACCAGCGGCTTGGTGAGGTCGAACTTGGGCAGCTCGAAGGCGGGAGCCTCGGCGGCGCTGGCGTCGCGCTTGGCGATGGCCGCAGGGACTTCCGTGGTCGCCGACTGCGAGCGCAGGTCGCGGATGTTCCGGGACTGGTCCGCCCAGGTGGTGCGCTGCTCGACCCGACGACGCGCCTGGGATTCCGCAAGGTCTCCCTTCCAGCGCTGGTGCTGTGCCGCGATGGCACGCGGGTCGAAACCGATGGCGCGGCCGGTGTCCGGGTCAGGGATCAGCCAGTTGTCGGGGCCGACGATCTGCCACTGCCCCGGATTGCGGGGATTGGGCAGGGCCGACAGCTCATCCGGGTCGCGGCCGAGCTTGCGCGCGACCGTCTGGATCAGCTCGTCTACCGCTGGCTCGGCACCCTGCGGCATGCCGATGTTTGGCACGCGGCGGCCGTTGACGGTCGTGCGCTGGGCGTCGATCTGACCGACCGCTGCACGGATGGCAGCTTCGCCGGACACTCCGCCACGCGAGGCGATGCGCTCGGCTTCCTGGCGGATGCGGTGCAGCTCACGCGGGTCACGCGGCTTGCCGTCGATCTCCAGGTAGTCCTTGATGCCGGACTTCCAGGTGTCGTTGATGACCGAGCGGGCCTCCTCGACTTCCCGCTTCGGTTGCGTCAGGACGCGAGCGGCCTCCTGGTGAGACTGACCGCTGCGCCGGGTGTCGTAGAGGTACTGGTCCAGCATTGCGGCAGCCTCGCCGCCAGCGACCGTATCGGCGTACTTGGGCGAGACCTTGCGGAGCTGTTCGTACAGCGTCGCGGCGTTCTGGAAGTTCTCCTGGAACGCCGGGTCAGCGCGCTTGAGGATGCGTTCGAGCTGGGGGATGACGATGCCCTGCCGTGCCCACTTCTGGAGCACCTGGCCGCGTGCGGCCTGCGGGGTTTCCTCCCACTCCTTACCGGCCTGCTTCTTGAGGTCGGCGTCGCTGATCTCGTAGGGATTGCCCCCGGCTACCAGCTTGCGGATGCGCTCCTCTCGGGCGCGCTCCTTCGCTTCCTGCTCCCAGCGGCGAAGCGTCTGCTCCTGCTGGTTGTTCCAGTATCGCTTGAAGGACTGGAGGTCGCCACCGCTCAGGCCGAATTTACTGGCCCAGGTGTCGATGGTCTTGTGGGTGAGCTGGCCGCGATCCGCGAGGCCCTGGAGCGTCCACTCTGCCTCGGCCATCGCCTGCTTGCGTGCCTCGTCCTCGCGGTGTGCGATCACGCGGGCACCAGCGGCAGCCGCCGCGCGCAGCTCGTCGCCGTGCTCGGTGTTCATCAAGCCGGGCTGGCCGTCGCCGCGGTCCTGCTCCAGGAACGCCAGGATCGACTGAGGATCGCGGTTGCCTGCGGCCAGCTCCTCCTTGGCGGCCTCGACGTAGAGTTCGTCCACGTCGCGCTTGTTGAGATAGGCGTACTCCTCCTGGTCCAGCATCGCGTACAGGCCGTTCATGCCCTCGGAAGTGAGGAACGTGCCGCCCTTGATGCCGTCGCGGATGATCGCGGTCAGCGACTCCTTCTGCCGGACCAGCATTTCCCGCATCGAGTCGGCCTGCCACTGCTGGCGGACCTGCTGCGCGGCGCGCATGGCGACCGGCATCAGGGCCTTGCGGACCTGCGGGTCTTGGAACTCGGGGTTCTGCGTCAGCGCAGCCATCCGCTCCTTGATGAGCGGCTCGATGTCGGTGCCGGGTTCGGCCTTGGCGATCTCTTTGGCCGCTTCGATCTGCCAGTCGCGGACGCGGATGATGCCGTCTGCCTTGAGGTAGCCGCGACGCCATGACTCCGACTGCTGGGCAACGAAGTCCTCGGCCTGCCGGGGCGTACCCTCGGCGTCCTCCTGCATACGTTGGGTCGCCGCGGCGCTGTACTGCTCGCGGCTGTTTGAGATCATCTGCGAGTTGACGGAATCCGAGACGCGCGTCAGCACCGCAGCGGCGGTGCGAGAGAGGACACCGGCACCAGCGGAGGACGCTTGGTCAGCCTGCACCGCCAGAACGGGGCGCTCGGCGAGACGCTGCGGCACCTGCGCGCGGCGGATGATCTCTTGGGGTTTCGTGCGAGCCACGGGTTACTCGTCTCCGGGAATGGAATAGCGCTTGTAGGTTTGGATGTTGCTGTAGGCATTCGCGCCTGACTGCATCACGCCGCCCAGCGCCTCGGCATTGCCGGTGCGGATACGAGCGCGTGCTTCGGAGCCGCTTTCGACGACTCCGTTCCTGCGGTTCTTCTCGATGAGGGCCACGTCACGGCCAGCCTGGGCCATGATGTCGTTCGCCAGCAGCTCGACCGAGTTGCCGGACACTGCCGCTTCTGCTGCGGAGGCGCGCATCGCGGATCGCAGTGCGCGGGCCTCCTCCATGCGCTGTTGGGTGCGCTCGGCGGCCTGGTCGTTGATCTGCTCCTGCTGACGCTCCGCGGCTTCCTCGATGGCCTTGTTGTTCTGATCCTGGCCGTACATGGTCGCCATCGCGCTGACTGCGGCGATACCGACCTGGACTGCTACGGGGTTGCACATGGGGTCTTGGTTACTCGGACGAAGGGTGTCTTGGCGAAGCCGTAGGCGGACTCGACGCCGCTCTCGCGGAAGCCAAGCCAGCCGAGCCATCGCCGCGTGGTGACGGCGTGGACATCGACGAAGTTGAAGATGGTGCCGAAGGTGGCCGACCACTCGTCGCTGATCCGCCGAGCTTCTCGGAGGAACGTGCGGCAGAACGTGGGAGCCACCAGGGCGTCGGTGCCCAGCAGCCAAACCGAGGCGATACCCTCGGCGTGCTGGCTGAAGCCGAAGATGCACACGGGGGAACCGTCGTGCATCGCGGCGAAACTGCGGTCGCTCGCGGTCACTGCAAATGCGAGCGCCTGGAGCGGGGTGTGACCATGCGAAGCCGCCACCTCCAGGATGTCCTCCTGCCGCATGTTCTCGGCGACGTGGAGGATGTCGCTGGCGGTGGGGCTTCGATAGGTCAGGGTCATACTCGGCTGCGGGAGACGAACATGCCGCGCCACTGTGCTGACTGGAACCAGCACTGGAACGGCAGGCGGTTGACGAGGTGCATGCGGACGCTGTTGGCGTCGCCCAGCACGGGGAACCGGCGAGAGCCGGAGTGGAACGTCGGGGCGCTGGTGCGGAACACCGAGTCGTTGAGGACGCGCGCGGTGTACGCACCGGAGTGCGACGCCACGTAGGTCTCGACGCGGCCATTGCCGTGCTGCTCGACCTCCAGCTCGAAGTACGCGCCATCCTTGTAGGCGACCTCGATGTCACGCACCTGCGTGCGGCCCACCAGCACGGCCTGGTTCTGCCCACCGCGAACGATGGGCTTGGTCAGGGTGAGGCGGTGCTCGTAGTCCATGCCGACGACCACGCGGCCCTCGGTGTGGTTACCGGGGAGCGCAAGGCGGGTGCGGGCGTTGTCCCAGCGCGCCTTGGTGATGTCCAGGTACGCGCCGGGGTCTTGCCAGTCGTCCGTCTTGAGGACGGTGACCGTCATGCCATCGGGCACGATGTAGGGCAGGTCGATCCAGGTCTCGTTGCCGAACTGCTGATAGGTGGGCTGCACCACCAGCATGCGGTCGAGCAGGAAGTTGTAGTCGCCCGTGGCATCCGTGTCGTGCTGGTTGAGCACCATGCGGAACTTGAGCAGCTCGCAGCCGCCGCCTGGGGCTTCCGCGACGGCGTACAGCACGTCGTTGATGGCGTGCATGTGGACGATGCGACCGACGCCGGAGATTGACCAGCGCGTCCATGCGGACTGCTGCTTCTCGTCGCCGATCCAGCGGACGAAGTAGACGTAGAGCTGCGCGTCGGTCGGCTCGTCAGGAGCGAAGAACACGCAGTCGGCACCACTTGCGCTCGCCATCGCTCGCATGCGGCCCGGCATCAGCTTGGGCACATGCGCCGTCACGTCGGCGGCGTCGCCGGTCACCGACAGGTCGTCGATGAAGTATTCGCGCACGCTGGCGTATGCGCCGCTGTCCTCGGTGAAGTACAGCGACTCGCCCATCAGCTTCGGCCGGATGTACGGCGAGCTGCTGTAGCTGTTGACCGGATCGCTCTTGACGTTCTTGGCGGCCAGGTACGGCTCGGCGGTCAGGAGGAACTGGCCGCCCGCAGCGGCAAGGAACAGGGCCGACTGGAACGGGACTGCGTGGTAGAGCGTGGTGACGCCGTTAGACCCGCTGACGCTCACGTCGATGGGGTCGGCGTCGAGCACCTGGGTCACCGAAGTGCGCCAGAGGTTGAACGGATCGGAGACCTCGGACATCAGCACGTTCTCCCCGGCCAGGAAGCCTAGGCGGTCCCGGTGCTTGAACACCTCGCGGATGCGCTGGCCGTCGATGGACGGGAACGGGTTGCTTTGCTCGTCACCCGCGAGGCGCGCGGTCCACTCCGGTCCACCGAAGGAGAACCAAAAGCCGTCCGCATGCACTGGATCGGGGATGCGCTTGAGGATGTGCGGCATCGTCTTGGCATCGAAGCGGTGCTTGATGCCCGGACGGGCGACCTCCAGGTAGACCGAGGAGGACTGCTTCTGGACGTAGTAGTCGTCGAATTGCGATTCGGACGAGCCGATGATGTTGTAGATCGCGCCGGTCGGCACAACGGCCGAGCCTTTGTCGCCGGGCTTCGGCAGGTCGGACATCGTTTGCGCCGATCCGTACAGCGAACCGGGCGACAGCTCATCGCTCTGCTTCACGTCTACCAGCCGGTTGACGATGAAGGTGGTGTCGGAGAACGTCGCCAGCGCGAAGCACGACCACGCACGCTGTCCCTGGGTGTCCAGGTAGTTGAGCGCGTCGCCCGTGGCGTTGACGGTGTATTCCTTGCCGGTCTCGTGGTCGAACACGCGGATGCTGCGGTGACCCACGGCGACGATGTAGCGCTCGTTCTCATCGCGGACGATGGAGTGGAAGGCACAGTCGTGATCGAGGGTGACGCCAAGGCCAGCAACGAACTCGGCGGGCGGGCGCTTGCCAGCGCCCATTGCGGCATGCAGCCAGGCGTTGATCGCCTTGGTGAGCTGGTTCGGCGAGCGGACGGTATCGTCCTGCTGCGACTCGCCTCCCAGGAACGAGGGATAGTCCCCCGTGATTAGCGGCATCAGCGGTCCCAAATATCAGACACGTCCGTCGAGCCACTGAGGAAGTTGTGGCCGCGGGCGTAGGTGAAGTCGGCGTGCTCCTGCGCGAAGATGAGGTATGCCTCCTCCTCGTGCTTCTCGGTGAACACGTAGAGCTGGTCGCTACCCAGCACGCTCGTCTGGAACAGACGCGCAGCGCGCACGGCGATGTAGCGGCGGGCCGACTCGGGCAGCTCCTCGTAGGCGAGGAACCAGGTCACGAAGTCGGCGGTGGGGGCCGACGAGAACGTGTCGGCGAGGGTGAGCGGGTTGATGAGGCGCGTGCCTCGGATCACCAGCGGCTCGCTTCCGCGTGCGGGGACGAGCTTGAGGATCGACTGCGGCGGCAGCACCTTGCCTTCCGCGTTGAGCGTGAAGGTGAACGACTCGCTGGTGTTGAACCACCAGCCAGCGGTTTGGACCTCGCGGCTCACCGCGCGGAGGGTGTCGCGCGCCTGCGAGGCGTACAGGTTGCCGAGCGCTTCGAGGTCGCTGATCGGCGCTTCGCCGATAGCACCGAGCAGCACATTGACGGCTTCGAGTTCCGTGGTCGGAGTGAGTTCGAGGTTCATGGATTCGGGGCAAAAAAACGGGGGACACCCATGTGGATGTCCCCCGTAGATGGAGAGAGATTGAAGCGCCGCGGGATTTGCCCAACGGCGCGGTATTGCTTACGGGGCCTTCGACAGCTCGATGGCACCGCGCGGAGCCAGGATGCCGTGACCCAGCGCGTACTTCGCCAGCATCAGGGTGCCCTGCTTCTCGCCCTGGTACACGTCCTCCAGGGACAGGTCCAGCAGCTTGAGGGTGCCGACCGCCGAGCGGTGGAAGATCACGCCCACGGTGTCCGCGAAGTTGCCGCGGTACTTGGCCGGGATCGAGGCCAGGGCCGACTCATCGACACGCGGCATCGCGTTGATCTTCACCAGCGGGATGCGGGCGACCGAGGAAATGATCGCCTGGCCGTAGGAGCCGTTCGATTCCGCGTTGATGTCGCGGTCGATCAAGTCCTTGTTCTCGGTCAGCAGATACCACTGAGCCGGGGCCAGTGCGCCAGTGAACTCCTGCGGGTTGTCCGGCAGCAGCTTCTCGTCGAACAGCATGCGGGCGTTGCGGAACGCATCGGCCAGCACGGTCGGATCGGAGGCCATCGTGGCGGCCTTGATGATGGCACCACCCGGCTGGCCTTCGACCTTGCCTTCGGTGGTACGAGCGGCCAGGATCGCGCAGCGCAGCTCGTTCTGCATGCGCTTGAGCGCCAGCTCCGCACCCTGCTGACGGGTGTACTCGGAACGCACGTCGTAGTGGTTCATCGCCTCGTCGATGTTGGCGATGAAGGCGTGCGAGATCAGCATCGGATCGAGGGTGATGATGGTCTCGTTGTGCTCGACCACCAGGCCCTTGATCTCGGTGCCCGGCACATGGTACTCGGAGCCGATGGTGCCGACGTTCGGGAACGAGGCGGACTTGCCGCTCTCGATGTTGCGCACCGACACGCGGCCGTCCAGCTTGTAGTTCTCGACGAAGCTGGTGATGGTTTCAGCAGTGTAGTTCTGCTTGAACAGCGCCCAGGCGTCGCCGTTGGCCTGGGCTTGACCCAGGCGGGAGGGGATTGCGTCCGACATTTAGTCCTTGCTTGAGGTTGAGTGGATTACTTGAACAGCGGCGACACGGCCAGGCGGGCGGAGACTTCCGCGCGGTAAGCCGGATCACGGTGGTAGCGCACATCGCGCATCGCTTCGACGACCTGCGCCTGCGACTGGAACGGCTTGGGGCCTGCATCGGCGTTCGATGCGGTCTTGCCATTCAGAAGGCGGCCGTTGCCGCCACGGAGGGCGACGAGGCCCTGGACTGCCAGCGCTGCGCGGCCGGCGTCGCCGGACTGCACCGCTTCGTTGAACGCCCGCTTCTGCTCGGCGCTCAGGTTGGTCTTAGCCCACTGGACCAGGCCGTCGTAACCGGCCTTGCCACCTGCGGGCGAGTAGACGGCGTTCTCGTAGGTCTGCACGCGAGCGCGCAGGCCATCGACGTACACGTCCACCAGCTCCTTCGGATAGCCCGCGTCCTGGAGCTTCTTGTAGCTCTCCTCGGACAGCGAGCCGTTCGAGTTGAACTCGGTGGCGAAGTCGTCCAGGTTCAGGCCAGCCCGCGCCAAGGCGTCACGCGCGTCATCCGCGGTGGCGTCGTCGATGGTCGCGGGGCCGCCCTTGCCACCCTTGTCGTCGGCTGGCGTGCTCAGTTGTGCGTAGGCGGCTTCCAGCTCCTCCACGGTCTTGTACTTGCCGCCGAACAGGCGCTCGCCATCGGTGCCACCCTGCGCGCCCGGTGCGGGCTGCTGGGTGTCCTGGGAGTTCTGCGGCGGCTGCTGACCTGGGGTCGGCTGGCCGTTGATGCCGTCAAGGCTGACGGTCACTTCGGACTTGCCCGGCTGCGACATTACTTGTCCTCGGGCTTGTAGTTGACGATGACCAGGCCGTTCGTCTTGCGGGTGATCTCGGCCTTGCCCTTACGCTCGACGCTCGGAGCCTTCGGGGCTTCCTTGGTCGGCTTGGCGGGCTTCTCGGTGGTTTCGTTCGACATTGCGTCCTTCTCGGGGTTACGGGGTTTGGGTCATCGCTGAGGCGATATTCGGAGCGGCACGGACCATCGCCTCCTGCGCCGAGGCGTCCTGCTGCTCGGCAGCAAGCTCGTCGTCGGAGCGGATCAGGCCCTTGGTGGAAATGTCGGAAGCGGCGGCCAGTCGGGAGATCGCCTCGCCACTGTTGAGGCGGCGCGCCTTCTCCTCTGCGCCGACAAGCGCATCCACTGCCTGACCGAACTCGATCAGCTTGTTCAGGTCGTGGCCGCGGCCGAGGGCGGCGATGCCAACGGTGATGCGCGGCTTGATGAGTTCCTGCGGCAGCTCGGGCAGGCGACCCTGCTTCTGGAGCTTGTGCAGGCGGCGGCGGATCAGCGGCAGCAAGAGCTGCTCGCCCGACATCGCCATGAAGCCGCTGAGGGCGTCGTCGAGTTCCTGGGTGAGCACCCGGATTTCGTAGGCGGTCACGCGCTCGCCGGGGCGCTGCACGGCGGACTTCACGCCGAAGATCAGCTCCAGCGAGTTCGCCAGCCCTTCGGCCTCCTGACGCACGAAGTTCAGGTCGTAGGCTTTCTGGAGCTGGAGCGTGGTCACGTCGCTGGCCTCGCCACGCAGCACCGCGCCGGACTCGGCCTCGGTGAGCTGGCGCTCGCGGATCGTCGAGGTCGGCTTGAGGAACATGATGATCTTCGCCAGCGCGGCGGCACCCTTACGGATCGCCTTGCGCAGCGCCTCCAGCGACTCGAACGCGCCCACGTAGTCGTAGACCAAGCCCTCGCCGTAGTCGTCCACGAGGGACGGCGGCGCGCACAGGGGAATCCACGGGCAGGCGTCGATGGGGTAGGTGCCCACGGTCTCGGGGACTTCGACGCCCTCGACCTCCTGGACCACTTCCCACTCCTTGCCATCTTCCGAGCGACGCACCCAGGTGTAGAGGTTCACGTCGTCGTTCTTGGTCTTTTCGTCGCGTTCCTGGGCGAGCTTCTGCATCACCGCCGCGCGGATCGAGTCCGGCAGCATGGCCGGGGCGATCTTGTCGAGCGTGATGATCTCCAGCACGTTGCCCAGGCCGTCGCGGTCGGTCACGTAGGAGGTCAGCGGATACAGCTTAGGCTTGCCCTCGTCGGGGTCGTAGAGCAGGAAATTGCCGAGGACGATGGCGTGCTTGGCCGCCTCGCTGAGGACCGGGCGGACGCCGCTGGTCTCCAGGTCGTTGACGATGACCCGCTCCACGTCCACCAGCGCGGCCTCCAGTTCGGAGGTCTCCACGCCAGCCTGCTCGGCGATGTTCTCGGCGACTGCCTGGTCAGGCGCGAGCTTGAACACCGAGGCGTTCGGCGGGAGCCAGGCCAGCACGATCTTCGAGGCCAGGGCGTTGACGCACTTCGGGCCGGTGTCGATGTAGGCGGAACCGGGGGTACGCGATTTCGCGCCCTCGTCCACCCACAGGCGGGGCAGGGTAACCTTGGCGCAGCGCTTGGCGCGCGTCTCGGCTTCTTTGCGGTTGGACTTGAGATCGCCGTAGCGCTTCGCGGCCGTCTGCTTCTCGGCCGAGGTCTGCTTGGCGTCAGCCATTCGGAATGGTCAGTCCTTGGTACTGCGTTGCGTTGTTCAGGTCCAGTCGGACCTTGGACTTACGCCGCTGATCGGCCGCGTGGCCGGTCGGCTGGGTGTCCTGGCGGGTCAGCAGGATCGGGTCTTTCTCCTGCTGGTCCGGCATGTTGGGCTTGCTGCACATGATTAGCGGGCGCGGTGCTCCATCTGCTCGACCTTCCGCAGCGCCTTTAGCCGGAGGATCAGGCGGCGCTCGCCCTGCCGGAGCAGGAACTCCTCCTTCGGCTTGGCGGGGTCGTAGATCACTTCGGGGTGCAGTTCGTCCAGGAGGTCGATCAGGTCGTAGGAGTGCAGAGGGATTTGCATAGAACTCCTGGGTTATGAATAGGTGGGGAAACTGTCGTTTCCCCCGATGATGACCACTAAACCCTTAGAGTCGGGCCAGCGATTCCGCGACCATCCGCAGGCGGTGGATCGGGCCGTTGTTGTCGATCACGGTGTCGATCAGGTCGCCGTGGACGCCTGCCTCGGAGGCATGCGCCGAGACCGGGGCCGCGCTGTCGCGGAGCACCTGGACCACCTGGCCGCCCCACTCACGGATGAACTGCGCCTCGTTGTCGAAGCGAACGTCCGACACCACGACGCCAGCAGCGCCGTCGCGGCGGGCCTGACGGATCTTCTGCGCGACCACCTTGACCCACAGGTCGCGGTCGATCATTTCACGGCCCCACTCGGTGCCCACGGTCTGCATCAGGCGGCGCGGGGTCTGCCCGTTGAGCCAGTCGAGCGGCTCCTCCTTGAGCGGGCCGTCCTCCATCGCGGACACCGGCAGGCCGGTGATGTCCGCCACGAAGGCGCGGATCGGGGCCGCGAAGGACAGCTTCACGAAGCCGTGGTCGCTGACCAGGAACTCGGCCAGGGTGTCTTTGCCGCTGCGGGCGCGGCCGGTGATTCCGATGATCTTCATGGGGACTCCAAAAGAGAAACCCGGCCTTAGCCGGGTACAATTCGTGTTCGTTATGGAAGGAGACAGGTATGGCGAGTTCTACGCCGAGTAACACAAACGGAGCGGAAATCTCTGAGCTTGCACAGAAGCTCTATGGCCTACAGGAGGCGATGGATGCGCTCGTGGCATCAGGGCAAGCACAAGGAATTCAGCGAGAGCGCTACGATGCGGCCAAGCAGCTCATCACAGATAAGCTCACTGAGTTCAGCTGCACGTATGAAACGTTGACTACGCCGAAGGCGATCCAGCTTTGGGTTTTCAATAGCCGAGAACCCGTAAGTCGGAATCCGTCAGAGATTGCACACTGGAAGCAGTTCTACGTGGACGAGTTGCGGTAAGCAGGATCAGGTGGCTTGGTTGTCGTCAGGCGAAACACCGGGCGATCAGCCAAGCCGCGCCAGCAACGCCGACAGCGGCCGGCCACAGCTTGACGCTGCCAGCCGAGCGGTACAGGGTGCGTTCGAGGGTGTTGAGGCTGCGCCACCACAGCCAGGCAGCGCCGTAGGCGACGAAGGCGAACAGCACGGCCAGCACGGCGACGATGGTGATGAACAGGATCAGGGTTTCCACAGCTTCACTTCCTTGGTCTTGGGGTTGTAGTCGCCGTAGCGCAGGATTCGCGCGAGGCGTGCTTGGCGGATCGCATCGTGCTTCGACAGCGGCTCGGTGCCGCCGCGGGGGATGCGGGTGGTGTAGGTGGTGACGACGGTGTTCCACAGCGCGCCGAGGTGCTCCTCGACGGACGCATCGCGGTACGCCTCGTGGATGGGCATGAGCAGCTCGTCCGCGCCCTTGTGGCCGATGCCGGGGAAGCCGGGGTAGTTATCCACCTGGTCGCCCGTGAGCACCTGCTTCATCCAGAACAGGTCAGCGTCGTGAGCCGAGATCGGCCGGACGCCCACGTCGGGACGGTTGGGGTTGTAGAGACGGATGCCGGGGATCGTCTGCATGTCCTTGTCGATGGACACGACGATGCGGCTGCCTGGCGCGCGCTTCGGATTCGGGTGCGAGGCCAGCAGCCCCAGCACGTCGTCACCTTCCAGGTTCTCGATCTCCACGATCTTGTCGCCGAACTCGTCGTAGACGAACTCGTCGAGCACGTACCACAGGGCAGGCTTGTCCTTGCTGGCACGGTTGAGCTTGTAGGTTGGGTCGATGTCCTTGCGGAAGTTGTGCTTCTTGCAGGACAGGGCCAGCAGGTAATCACGCGCGCCGAACTTCTCGACGATCTCGTCGATGTAGTCCTCCAGCTTCGCCTTCGCGCGCTCGGGCTGGATCGCTTCGACCTTGTTGCCGTCGCCGTTCCAGTCGATGTTCGCGGTGTTCGAGAACGCGAGCTGGTAGCGCAGCACATCGGCGTCGATCAGTAGCAGGGGGCCGCGCTTGTTCATGCGTCCACCCACTGCCATCCCAGGAACGCCAGCGCGAACCAGCGGTGCAGCCAGTTCGGACGCTCCCGGACCTGCACGAAGAAGTTGCCGCCAATGACCCAGGAACCGGCCGCCTGCGGTGGCCGATAGGTGACGTAGGAAGTCATGGCCGCTTCTCCGGGTGGCGCTCATACCACGCCTGTAGCTCGGCGGCGTAGCGCTTCATTCCGGCCTGGTACTCCGGGCCGTCGCCGAGCGGGTACTCGTGCTCGTCGCACACGAAGTCGGTGGTCGGGATGGTGTACGGAATCTGCGTGCAGGAGTTCCCCGTACACATCGACTGCCACATGATGATGTAGGAGTTCTCGCTGTGCCCTTTCAGGCACGAGCCATAGTCCGCACTCGGCGGCCAGGGCTTCATATCGCACGCAGCGAGGCCAGCACACAGCGCCAGGATCAGGAGAGCGCGCTTCATACCATGCTCTCGTGTACGGCGACCCAGCACTTCTCGCTAACGCGGCGGATGAAGTAGGTCGCGGTGCTCCACTCCACGGGGCGCAGCATGCGCTCGGTGCAGCACGGGCACTTGGCGTTGTAGGCATGAACCTCGGGCTGGTGTTCGAGCACAGCCACGCGGTAGGTGGTACACGGATCGATCACGCGGACATCGCCGTCAGCGGGGCCGCCAATGAAATGCACGCGAAGCCGGTTCTCGTTCATCGGTTCGATTCCTTGAGGACTTCCAGGGCGCTCGCCTTGTCGGCGTTGCAACGCTGGAGGCCGTCCTCGGCGTTGCCGCCGAAGCGGTAGAGGTCGTAGGTGGTGGTGGTCGGGTCAGCCATCACGGCGTCGAGTGAGGAGTGCGTGCCCTCAATGACGGTCGGCTGGAGGAACTGCTCCGGCACGACTTTCGAGGTGTGCGCGGCGCAGCTCGTCAGGAATGCGGCGAGACAGGTAATCGCCAGTTTCCGGGTCAGCATTTGCTGCAATCTCCACAGAGCGGTTGGTGGTGGCGCGGGCGTTCCGCAGCGCTGCATCGAAGGCAGAGCGGCGCACGGCTTCGCGGTTGAGGGTCTCGACGGTCTGCTTGAGGTCGGCCAGTTCCTTTGCCGACTCCTCCAGCTCCGTCACGCGCTGGGCCATTGCGGTGTACTTCCAGGCTGCGAAGCCGCCTGCCGCGAGCGCGGCAACGACCAGCAGCGCCGCGAGGGCGCGCAGGATGTTGGTTGGGTTCATCGGTTCTCTTGGACGTAACAGGCGACTCGCAGAAGCTCCGAGGGAGTCGCGTCGGACTTGATCTGATTCGCGCGTGCGGAGATCACGCGCACGTTGCCCCGGACGTAGCCGAGGTCAGGTTCGATGCGGTCGAGCGTGGGTGAGTTGGGGCCTTGGGCCTTGCGCCCGACAGCGCGGTACAGCGGGATGCCCAGTGCCGGGCAGAAGTCGGGGACCACGATGTCGTCCGACGTGAGGTCGAACGGCAGTCCCTTCCTAGCTGCCCGGCGTTTCGCTTGGCGCACCAGGGCGAGTGCAATGTCCCGCTTGCCGCGGGTCAGTGCGTCTCGGCCCAATTCCTTCCGATCTTGAACTCGCCATCGAGCGGACAGCGGAAGCCGAAGTAATCGCCAGCCTTGCGGATGGCAGCCTGGGCGGTCTTGCCCACGAACTCGGCCTTGTCCTCGTCCACTTCGATTTGCCACTCGTCATGGACGTTGGCGAGGAACTCGTAGTGGACGCCCGGCACCAACCCTGCGGCTTGCAGGTCGGCGTCGAGGATCACCAGGGCTTTCTTCATCACCAGCGCACCGGCCGACTGGAGCAGGGTATTGAGCGCGGCGTGGTCGCTGCGGATGTGCAGCTTCCGGCCGTCGAGACCGATCAGGTATCCCTTCTCGGCCGCGCGCTTCTTGACCCCGCGTACCAGCTTCTCCAGCGCAGGCAGCCCGGCCAGGAACTTCGAGCGGAGCTTCGCCCCGGCCTGGCGACCCTTGCCAACGATGGAGCCGAGCTTCGCGTCGCCTGCCCCATAGAGGAAGGCGTAGATGAAGGTCTTGGCGTTGTCGCGGGTTGGCAGTCCTGCCGCCGATTGGTTGACGGAGTGGATGTCGCCTTCGAGGATGACCTTGGCGTACTCGCCGCCGTCGTGCTTTGCCATGAAGTGCGCCAGGCAGCGCAGCTCCAATCCCGAGGCGTCCGCGCCGACCTGGAGCTTCCCTGTTGGGACGCAGAACAACGAGCGGCACTCGAATCCGTAGCCGCCTTCCTGGCCCTTGAGGATTCCCTTCTCCTTCGAGTGCTGGACCTTCGGCACCTGAGCGATGTTCGGCTTCGAGTGCGTCATGCGGCCGGTCACCGCTGCGTTCTGATTCACGCTGCCGTGGATGCGGCCGTCCTTCTTGATGGCCTTGAGCCACGCCTCGTCGCCTTCGGCGAGCTGGCCGAGGCGCTTGTTGACGATGAAGTGCTCCAGCAGGAGCGGGATGATCGGGAACTTGAGCGCGCCCAGGACTTCTTCGTCGATCTTCGGCTGGCCCTTCTCGGTGAACTCCTGGGGCTGCCAGCCGTACATTGCAGTCAAGCGGTCAGCAATGTGCTGGCGGCTTGCCGGGTTGAACACCACGTCCTTGTAGGTCGTGACCTCCACGCCCTTGACGTAACCGCGGCGCTTGTCGTCGCGCTTCGGTACGAACTTGCGCTTCACCACCTTCCACGGCGGAATGACCTTGCGCAGCTCGGCCTCCAGCGCAGTGCGCCGGGACACGAGGATGCACTCCAGCTCACGCGCCTTCTCCTGATCGAACAGGTAGCCGTAGCGCTGCTGACGCGAGAGGATCGGCGCGACGGCCTGCTCCAGCTCGATGGCCTCGGTAGGGAGGCCCTTGCTCATCAGCAACGCGAACAGCGCTTGCGTGACCGCAACGTCCTGGTCGCAGTAGTCGTCCATTTCCTGAGACCACTGTGCCCAGGGATCGAGGCCGCGTGCGGCCATCTGCGCCGCGTAGTCGCCTTTCCAGCGACCGAGGCGGTAGCCCCACGCTTCGAGGGCGTGGCGGCCGATCAGCTTGCCCGGCAACACCGGGTTCGCTCCCTGCTTCTTGCGGGCCTTGAAGTCGCGGTCCTTGAGGTCCGGGTAGACCAGCGTGGACATCAGCAACGTGTCGAAGTACGCCTGGACCTTGAAGTCCGGGAACACCTTGGCGATAGCCGGAATGTCGAATCCGGCGATGTTGTGGCCGACAACGCGCTTGGCCTTCTTGAGCCTCTCGACGGCCTGACGGACTGTCATTTCGCCCGTGCCGTGATCGTTGGCGGACAGGATGGGACCGCGCGGTGCGCCGGTCTCATCTACCTCTTGGAGGGAAATGCAGTGGATCGTGTCAAGTTCGTCGAGGAGGCCATTGGTCTCGCAGTCGAATACGAGGATCAACGGCGGTCCTCCTTACGGGTAGCCGTGGTTGGTTACGGGGATTGCGCGGACGCGGCGGCGGGCGCGGAGGATGTACTCCGGCTCGGGGGCCTTCGGCGGCGTGTGGACGCCCTGCGGCGCGTGGCCGGGGAAGTCGTCGTCCTCGAACAGTTCGTCCTGCTCGGGCTGGTCGGGATGCAGCGTGTAGCCGTAATCCTCGACGTAGTGCGTGATGCGGCGGATGGTGCGCTCGGTGCCGTTGTTGTTCAGCACGAACAGCAGCTTCTCCGATGCGTCGGCAACCGCGCCTTCGAGGGATACGACCACCACCTCGTCGGTGCTGGGTTCGTAGATGGCGACGTGGGCGCAGCACCGCAGATCGAACCGGGCGCAGTGCTCGTGCGGCGTACCGAACTCGAAGCCGATCAGGCTCACGAGGTGACCCTCGGGCGAGCGGAAGTTGCGGATGCCGTTCGGAGCGGCCTCGCTGGTCCAGTCGTTACGGCCGCTCAGGTACGCGGCCACGTAGGTGTAGCTCGCCAGTGACACGAAGAAGCAGTCGATGTCCTTGATTTCGGTCCCGTCGTAGAACGCGCGCAGGCTTCCGCCACCCAGGATCACCAGGTGGCGGACTTCGGCCGGCAACACGTCGAACAGGGACCGAGCGTGTTGCTCGGCAGTCATGGTTGGTCCCTTAGCGGATCAGGTTGGTGAAGCGCTCGGCGACGCGCAGGGCGCGCTCGGCTTCTTCCTCGTGCTCGTCGGCCTGCGAGTGCAGGACATCGGCCTTGTCGCGCAGCGTCGATGCGGTGGCGATGCGGTCGGCGCTGATCTTGAACAGCTTGTCCACCTGGCCCTCCAGCACCTTCACCACGTCGGTCACGGTGTCCTTGCGGAACGGAGCGGTCAGCAGGTCGATTGCGATGGCGACGATCTCTTTCATTGGGGTAGTTCCTCGGCTTTGATGTGGATGACCACGCGCCGCCCAGGCTTGCCGTACATGACACGGCAGGCTTGGTCGGAGCGCGGGAGTTGGTAGGGGAGAACGAGGCTCTCAGCGAAGGAGAGCGGCGCATCAGCTGGGATGAAGCCGACGACCGAGCGGCCGTCAGTAGTCGGAGGTGGATACATCGGATGACTCGTCGGCGAAGTCGCCGTATTCGCCCGGAGCATCTGCATTGAGCAGGCGGCCGGATGCGTGGTCGTAGCTGTAGTAGAGAACCTGGCCGTTCGACTGGCCGGTGAAGCGATCCTTTAGGACGCGGAAGGTCGTGCAGTTGCGCTCGGCCTCGTTCTCGGCCTGCGTGTTGCGCTCCAGGCCGAACGCGAAGTGCGTCCAGAAGCCAATCGCGCGGCTGCCCTTGAAGTGGCGGAGCATCACGCGCCCGCCTTCCTCGTGTGGCTTGCCTTCCGGCGTGGCGAGGTGCGAGACCAGGTAGATGCAGATGAGGTGGCGCTGCGCGAACTGCGCGATCTTCGCCATCGTGTCCTCCAGCATCTTCCGCTCGTCCTCGGCACCGGCCGCAAACGACGTGAGGTTGTCGAGGACGATGTGCTTGACGCCCTCGGCGACGACCATGTGGGCCATCTTGGCTTCGATCACGTCCCACTCGGACGAGCCGAAGTGGTCGTAGATGAACACCTGGCCCTTGTCGAGAATCTCGAACGCGGCTTCCAGCTCCTCCTGCGTCCAGCTCCCATCGGGGACGTGGAAGCGGCGGCCAGCAACCTTGCCTGCCATGCGCTTCGCCGTCTCGACCGGCTGCTGCTCCAGGAAGAACAGGCCAACGCGGTCGCCGGTTTCCTGCGCGATGAAGGCTGCTTCCTCCATCAGCCAGTCGGTCTTGCCGATGCCGGTGCCCGCGCCGAAGGTGTAGACCTCGCCGTACCGCTTGCCGTAGGTCAGCGCGGTGAGGCGCGGGTCGTGCCAAGGCATGCCCATCGAGACCGGCTTGAGTGCCTTCTCCTTGAGGGAGCCGAACGTCACCACTCCATCGGGGCGCTTGGTCTGCGCTTCGTAGATGGCGCGGGTGATCGCCTCGGCATCGCCACGCTGGAGCAGCTCGTTCGGGTCTTTCGCCGGGAGCTGTGCGATCTTGGCCTTGCCGGGAGTCAGCAGCAGCGCCACTTCCTGCGCGGCGGCTTGGCCCGGTTCGTCCATGTCGAACATGAGCACAACCTCGTCGAAGCCGTTGACCCACTCCAGCTCGCGCTTGATGGACTTGGCCGCGCCTTGCGCTCCGTTCGGAACGGACACCACCGGCCAGCGGAGGCCGAGTGCCTGCGCCACGGAGAGCGCGTCGATCTCGCCTTCGGTGATGACGAGGCGTCGCCCCGGTTCGTAGAGGTGCTGGCCGAACAGCCCGCACGCCTTCGAGTCGCCGATGAATGAGAACTTCTTGTCGGGGTAGCGGAGCTTCTGCGCGACGATGCCGCCATCGCGCTTGTAGTTGGCGATCTGCACGGTCTTGCCGTGCTTGTCCTTGCCGATCCAGTAGCCGTACTTACGGCATGCTTCCTCAGTGATACCGCGCTTCGCCAGGGCTTGCGGTTCACCCTTCGCAAAGTCGCTCATGGTTTTCCTGCTGGTGGGTTGAGAGACCTCCTCGCCTTCGGCTGGCTCGTAGTGACCGCAGCCGAAGCAGTAGCCGTGCCCGTCGCTGTAGCGCGCAAGGTTGTCCTTGCTGCCGCAGTTCGGGCACGGCTCTTTGTGGAGGTATTCGGAGTCAGCGCTTTGCACGCTCCACGGACCACATGCGCTTGCGGTAGGAAATGCCGAGGCGACGATTCAGCGCACCCTTGACGGTGCGGCCCAGGCCGCGGAACGGCTTGTCGGCGCGCGCCCATGCGCGCTCGAAAGCCAGGCGCATCGCGGACGGAATGACGGTGGTAGCGGTGTTGGTCATGCGTTCTTCTCCAGCAGGAACTTGGTGAATGCGGCGACTTCTTCGGTCGCATCGTTGGCGTCGAGGCCCAGCTCGTCGGTGCAGTAGTTGCGATACAGCTGGAGCAGCGCATCGACGCGGTACTGCTTCGGAGCGCGGCGCGCTTCCAGGAGCGGAGCCTTGCTGCGGCGCTGACGGCGCGACAGGCGATAGCGCGTGTACCGCTGCCCCGAGGCGTCCTCGCAGGTCTGCGTTTCGATCTCGAAGCCAGCAGCGCGCAGCTCATCGACGCGCGAGGCGAGGCGGCGGATGCGGTAGACGCCTTCGGCCTGCCACGAGGTCAGGTGCGAGTGGCGACGCAGGTGATCCAGGACGACCTGGGTTTGCGGGGGCAGCGGTTTCACGTTGGGTTCTCCTATCGAGGGAAGTCAGGTGCCCACACGACGGGCTTGCCGTAGGCGGCGAGCAGGCGTCGCAGCGCGGCGTGTTGGGCTTCGGTGAAGTTGTCCTCGGGCTGCATGGCGTCGTTGACGCCGCCCAGGAGGCAGACTTGGTATGCGGATTGGTTGTGCTTACCGGCGAGAGCGCCGGGCTGATTCAGCGGGCGACCGTCGTAGATCGAGCCGTCACGTTCGATGACGAAGTGGACGGCGATCTTCGAGTAGCCCTGCGAGCGGTGCAGGCGTGCGAGTTCTTCGCCGGTCGTGACCTGCTCGGGGCGGGTCATGCTGGCGAGGACGAACAGCGCCTCTACCGATTCCAGAGGTTTGAGGCGCACTTAGAGTTTGTAGAGGTGGACTTCGGTGCGTGGTTCTTCGTCCGGCTGCGCCCAGCGCTTACCGGAGAGCAGCCACATGACTTGCTTGTCGTCGGCCCAATAGCCGGTGGCTTTGGTCACAACGTCCATCGGCCCCTTGGCGAGGTTGTCCACGTCGCCCTTGGGAAACGCGGCCTTCGAGGTCTTGGCGCGTTTGCATACCGCGATGATGACCACTAAAACCGGATCGGTCGGCGACAGGTCCAGATCACCGGCTGGCAGATGCTTCTCTGCGGCTTCCTTCCAGGTCTTGTAGGTCTTGCCGTAGTAGACGCCCCAGCGCGAAACCTTCGGGCGCGAGGCGGGCACCGGGTCAAACGGGAACGTGAGGGAGGCCAAATGCTTGGCCCCCCTCGCGGTGTTCACGATGACCGACAGCGGATCAGTAGTCGCCGTCATCGCCCTCGTCGTCGGAGTCGCTGTCGTCGTCCGAGTCGTCATCGCTGTCGCTGAACGGCGCGCTGTCGGCGGCCTCGTAGCCGTCCTCCTCGCCGAAGCCGTAGTCCTTGGCGTTGCGCTGGCCGAACTCGACCAGCTCGATCACCTGGACGGCGACCATGTAGCAGGTCAGGTAGAACTTCTTGGCCGATTCGACGAACGAGCCGCCGATCTCGTAGGAGACCTTGAGTTCGCTGCCGCCGCCGATCTGCGGCGGGTTGTCGATCTTCTTGCCGCGGGCGTCGAAGATGTCCGGGCGCATGGTGAACTTCTTGCCGGTGCGCTTGCTGACGCCGCTGGCCTTCATCTTGAACTTCACCAGCACGCGGCCGGTGTCATCGCCGTTCTCGTCGGTTTCTTCGGTGAACACCGGGGCCACTTCGGCACCCTTCTTCTTCTTCGGGTTCTCGCTCAGGAACTCCTGGAACAGCTCGTCGCGCCGGGTTTCCAGCTTCTTCGCCAGCGCCTTGAAGTCCTTGTCGTTCGGGTCGAACGCCAGGCTCACGGTGTATTCGCCTTCCGGCTTGAACTTGGTGTCCGGTTCGTTCAGGCGCGGCCACACGGCGGTGCCCTTGGGGGAGACGAATCGTTCGCGCTTCTTGGTTGCCATCAGTTGTCGGTCTCGTAGTTGGTCGGGAGATAGATGCCCGCGCGCCACAGGTCAGCGGCGGCGGTCAACGGGGTGTCGGCGGAAATGCCGAAGGCTTCGTCGATGTCGAAGCCGATGAGCGCCTCGTCGATGAAGGCGTCGGTGATCGGGTCACGCATCACGGGTAGTGCGGTTTCAGCTCGCGCTCCGCGTAGCGGCGCACGGCGTTGAGGGTGTTGACCTGCCGGTAGCGGCAGTCCTGCTCCATGCGCGAGACGACCCGCAGCACTTCCATCGGATCGAGGCCGAGCACTTCGCAGAAGTTCTTGAAGGCGCACGCCAAGCCGATCACCTGATCGGCCGGGTGGCCGAGGGACTGCACGCTGTCGATCACTACGAAAGCGCCGCGTGCGGCGCTCTCGGCAGAACGTGAGTGCAGTCCGTCGATGACGCGATCACGCACCTGCGTGCAGCTCCGTCATGCGGTGCTTGAACTCCTCGACCGTGCCGTGTTCGGCCGGGTTGTAGATGCCGAGGACCACACCGAAGTGGTCCTGGGCAACGTAGGTGTTCAGTGCGTGCTGGTAGTTGATGCTCATGTTGATGTTCTCGCTTGGGGTATCAATTGCCAAAGGGGGATGGACTAGGCAAAGAAATAGCGCGACTCCAGCACCAGGCTGAGGTCCAGGTCGCCATGCGGCGGGAGGGGTGGGAGTTTCTCTGCCGCTTCTGGCGGGAGCTGCTCGACGAGTTGCTGTCGGAAGTCGGCCAGTACGTCGCCGCTGTATTGATCGACGAACGCCTGCCGGAGTGCGGCGGCGAGGATTGCTGCCTGGCCCGCGTGCGTACCGTAGGAGTCGTGGATCATGGCGAACGACTCGATGCCGTTCTCTGCCGCGAGGCAGGTGGTCAGCATCATGTGGCTGGCGTCGCAGGAGTGGACGAAGTTCGGACTGATCCCGAGGGTCTGCCTGCGACGGTCGAGCTTAGTACCGCCGATGTTGACCACTAAATTCACCTCGCGGCCTCCGACGTGCGGCCGGATGCGGACGCCTTCCTCCTCGCGGTACTCCTGGAGGACCGGGAAGCCAGCGGGGGTCGTCCAGCTCACCGGCAGGTCGGCCGACGAGGCGACCTTGGAGGCGTCACGCAGCCAGTCCATCGCCGCGCGGGCTGCGATCACGACCTCGCCGATGCACTCCCACAGCAGGGTCGCCAGGTACTCGGCGGTCTCCCAATCGTCCTCCATGCCCAGCTTCTTGAACTTGGAGAGCACCTGGGCGCGCATGCCCGACTTCGTGACGCCGTAGGGCAGCGTCATCACCGGCTGCTTCACGATGTCGCGGGTGAGCTGGCCGTCCAGCTTGATCGCCAGCGGGTCGCCGCTCTCGGCACGGGCGCGCAGCTTCTCCTGGGCCACGTCTTTCACGCGCGAATAGATGTCGGCGGGCTTCGGCTGCGGGATCAGGTTGGTGGCTGCACCGCCCACGGAGTCGCGGAGCATGGCCGAGAAGTTCTGGAGGCCGTTACAGGAGCCGTCGAGCGCGATGGGCAGATGGGAGACGTGATCGCGGCCGTTGAGGCTGTAGCCGAGCCACTCGAAGCACGCTGCCAGCGCGCAGAACGGGCTGTCGGCGTCCATCCAGAAGCGTTGGCCGTCCAGCGGATCGAGGGCGCTGTCGAGAATCTGCTCCTCGTGCTCGCGCACCCAGGCCACGCGCTCCTCGAACGACACCTTGTCCACGCCGAAGCAGTTGGCGACGTGGATGGCGAGCCAGTAGGCACCGTCCTCGCCGAGCGGCACGCCTTGGGCGAACGTCAGCAGGCCCTTGGCCGCATCATCACCCTGCGGGGTCAGCGTCGGGGGCAGGGGGTAGCACCGGCCGCGGAAGTCGAGGTTGTGAGGGAAGTAGATCGCGGGGTACTCGGCGAACTTCTCCGCCAAGGCGATCTTCTGCGCGGCGGCGAGGCGGGTGGACACGCTGCGCGCGTTGGCCTCGTAGACCTTGGCGCGGTCGCGCTTCCATTCCTTGAACTCGTCGGCGTGGTGCTCCTTGAAGTAGTCCGGGTCGGTCTCCAGCAGGGCAGGGCGGCTCGGCAGGTCCATCAGTTCACGCTCCGGCAGCCCGGCGACACCGCCGCCTGCGTTCCACAGCTCGCGCATGACCTCTAGGACGGGCACGTTCACCTTCCAGGCGGTTGCCTGGATGGCGTTGAGGGCCTGGTAGACGTTGGGCATATCGACCAGCGCCAGCTCGCGCTTGTAGGCGCGGTTGCGGGTACGCACGAGGTCAGCCCGGCCGCCGATGTCGGTCAGGTAGCCGCCGTCGCGGGGCGTGGTCCACGGACGGGGCGGGACGACCATCGGCATCAGCACCGGCTGGTACAGGGCGGCGCTGTCGTGGGCCTTGGTCAGCCAGTCGAGCACCTTCTGATTCCCGGCGATGAGCAGGTGGCGCTTGCCGCGCTCGGCGACGGTGACCAGCTCGACCAGCCCGGTCGCCTCGACGAACAGCTCGATGAGCTTCATGCCCACCAGCAGCGCGTCCTTGTCGGACAGGTAGAGGCGCTTGTCGTCCTCGGGGGCGAACTCGGCGTCGGCGATGACGTGCCGCATGACGGCGGTGGAGTGCCGGGCCGAGGTGGACTTCTTGAGCTGCTCCTGGACGACCCGGTACAGGCCGGGGTGCTTCTCGCGGAGCAGGGAGAAGTTGATCTCGTTGGCGACCTCGTGGCCCAGGGTGATCGCCACGGACACCGCCTTGCGGTGATCGGCGACCAGCGCGTTGACGCAGGTGAAGCTGGTCAGATAGGCGAGGGCGTGGGGGTTCAGGTGGCGGATGAATTTGAGGGCGGCGTGGCGCTTGCCCGGCTTGCCGGTGTCGGCTTCGGCCACGAACGCCATGATCGCGGCGGCGGTGGCGTCGATGCTCTCCATGACCAGCTTGCGGCCGGGGCCGGTCTCGGCCTCCTGGCGCTGCTCCCTGATCTTCTCGTAGCGGGCAATGCCCAGGCTGGTGCTTTCCTTCTCCAGTTCGAGCTGGGCGGCGTGCAGGTCGTTCTCTTGCCAAGTCGTCATCGTTTGCCCTCGGGGGATGCAAAAGTCAAAACGGGAGGACCGCACCGGGGGCTGCCCGGTACGGTCCTGAGTGGTTCGGTTGTTGGTCCTGGGTGGACCTATGTGGAACTGTAGTAGTCCTCGGTGGTGAACAGCAATGAGTAGTTCTGAATGGTTGTCCTAGGAGGAGGTCCGCCGAAGATGACCACTTTATTCGGCGTCACCTGGTGTCACCTGTCGCGGCACCCGGCGTCACCTATATGTCACCCGAAGCGTCACCTGATAGACTGGAACGCTGTAAGTAGTTGAGTGGTCAGCACTAATCGGCAGGGGCTTCGGGATTTAGGTTCCAGTGCCGCAAGGCGTGGGGGTTCGAGTCCCCCCTTTCGCACCAGTGCCGGCCTGTCCCCCGCCCTGATCGGGCCCCGCTGCCCCCCTTGACCGGCACGCGCTGGCAGTGCAGGCCGAATTGGGCGAAACTAAAGGGCTGCGGCAAGCAGGCGCGTCCCAGACGTCGTGTCCTTACAACCGTTTCATCCCAATCATCGAGCCGGGGGCGTGGGCCACCGGTGGCAGGAGTCAACATGCAAGCTTCGATCGAATCCACCGGCAACCTGGAACGCCGCCTGAGCTTCTCGCTGCCGGAAGACCGTCTGCAGAGCCACATCGTCGGCCGCCTGGGCGAAATCGCCCGTACCACCCGCATCAAGGGTTTCCGTCCGGGCAAGGTGCCGGCCAAGGTGATCGAGCAGCGCTTCGGCGCGCAGGTCCGTGGCGAGGCGCTGGACGGCCTGCTGCGCGAAACCTTCGACGCGGCCGTGCGCGAGCACGATCTGCGCATCGTCGGCAGCCCGCGCATCGACAAGGGCGACGAGGGTGAATTCTCCTTCGTGGCCACCGTGGAAGTGGTGCCGGACTTCGGCGACATCGACGTCAGCAAGCTGACTGTCGTGCGCCACACCGCCGAGATCACCGACGCCGACATCGACCAGATGATCGAGAACCTGCAGAACCAGCGTCGTACCTGGGCCCCGGTCAGCCGTGGCGCGCAGGACGGTGACCTGGTCGCGGTGGAAACCTGGTCGCAGGCCGGTGAAGAGCGCCTGCCGGCCGAAGGCACCGAGAAGGGTTCGATCGTGCTCGGCCAGGGCATGATGTTCGAGACCATTGAAAAGGGCCTGGTCGGCCTGGCCAAGGGCGAAGAGAAGACCCTGGACGTCGAGTTCCCGGCTGACTGGCGCGTGCCGGTGCTGGCCGGCAAGACCGTGCAGGTCACCGTCAAGGTCGCCGAAGTGTCCGAGCCGGTCGTGCCGGCGGTCGACGAAGCCTTCATCAAGAGCTTTGGCGTGAAGGGTGGCGATGTGGAGCAGTTCCGCAGCGACATCCGCGCCAACCTGGAGCGCGAGCTGAAGGGCGCCCTGATGAACCGCCTGCGCCGCGAAGTGGGCGAGCAGCTGATCGCCGCCTATTCGTCGGTGGAAATGCCGCCGCGCCTGGTCGAGAACGAAGCCCGCGCCATGCTGGCCCAGCAGGTCGAGCAGATCCGCCGCAACGGCCAGAGCGTCGGCGAGATCCCGGCCGATGCCCACGAAGGCTTCAAGGAAGCGGCCGCCAAGCGCGTGCTGGTCGGCCTGCTGGTCGGTGAAGTGGCCCGCATCAACGACCTGCGCCTGGAAGCCAAGCGCCTGAACGAAACGATGCGTCTGATCGCTTCGACCTACGAAGAGCCGGAGCAGGTCATTGAGATGTACCGCAACGACCCCCAGCTGATGTCTGGCCTGCAGAACCGTGTGATGGAAGAGCAGGTGATCGACTGGATCGCCGAGCGTGCCCAGCACACCGAAGAGAAGCTGTCGTTCCAGGACGCGATCCGCCAGTAAGCCCGGGCGGATCACCGGATGCCCCGCGCCTTTGCCGGCGCGGGGTTGTTGCCCCCCAAGATAGGTACCTCACGTAATGGACAACCGAACCAAAGCCCTGAACCTGGTTCCGATGGTGGTCGAGCAGACCAGCCGCGGCGAGCGTGCCTACGACATCTATTCGCGCCTGTTGAAGGAGCGCCTGATCTTCCTCGTGGGCCCGATCGACGATCACATGGCCAACGTGGTGGTGGCGCAGTTGCTGTTCCTGGAATCGGAAAACCCGGAAAAGGACATCAACATCTACATCAACTCGCCGGGTGGCGTGGTCACCGCCGGCATGGCGATCTACGACACCATGCAGTACATCAAGCCGAATGTGAGCACTACCTGCATCGGCCAGGCTGCCTCGATGGGTGCCCTGCTGCTGGCCGCGGGCGAAGCCGGCAAGCGCTATGCGCTGCCGAACTCGCGCGTGATGATCCACCAGCCGCTGGGTGGCTACCAGGGCCAGGCCACCGACATCGACATCCACGCGCGTGAGATCCTGACCCTGCGTTCGCGCCTGAACGAGGTGCTGGCCAAGCACACCGGCCAGTCGCTGGAGACGATCGCCCGGGACACCGAGCGCGACAACTTCAAGAGCGCCTTCGAGGCGCAGGCCTACGGTCTGGTCGACCAGGTCCTGGAGCGTCGTCCGGATGAGTCGATCCAGGCCGGTTGACCGGCCTTCACGGGGCCATGGAGGCCTCGTTCCTGCAGGGTCGGGCGGGACTGGTGTCCCCTCGGCCCTGTGCTATTCTCGAATCGAACCCCCGTTCAGCGGGTGGGGTAACTGGGTAAGCGAAGCATGAGCGAAGACCGCCAAGGTCGTTCCACGGACACCGGCAAGATCCTCTACTGCTCTTTCTGCGGCAAGAGCCAGCATGAAGTGCGAAAGCTGATTGCGGGTCCGAGCGTGTTCATCTGTGATGAATGCGTGGAGCTGTGCAACGACATCATCCGCGAGGAGCTTGAGGAAAAGGCGCAGTCGGCGCGCAGTTCGCTGCCGAAGCCGCGCGAGATCCTCGAGGTGCTCGACCAGTACGTGATCGGCCAGAACCGCGCCAAGCGCACCCTGGCCGTGGCCGTGTACAACCACTACAAGCGCATCGAGAGCCGGCAGAAGAACGACGACGTCGAACTGGCGAAGTCGAACATCCTGCTGGTCGGCCCGACCGGTTCGGGCAAGACCCTGCTGGCCGAGACCCTGGCCCGCCTGCTCAACGTGCCGTTCACCATGGCCGACGCCACCACGCTGACCGAAGCCGGTTACGTGGGCGAGGACGTGGAGAACATCATCCAGAAGCTGCTGCAGAAGTGCGACTACGACGTCGAGAAGGCGCAGCAGGGCATCGTCTACATCGATGAAATCGACAAGATCTCGCGCAAGAGCGAGAACCCGTCGATCACCCGCGATGTGTCCGGCGAAGGCGTGCAGCAGGCCCTGCTGAAGCTGATCGAAGGCACCGTGGCAAGCGTTCCGCCGCAGGGCGGCCGCAAGCACCCGCAGCAGGAATTCCTGCAGGTGGACACCAAGAACATCCTGTTCATCTGCGGCGGCGCGTTCGCCGGGCTGGACAAGGTGATCCAGGCCCGTTCCACCGACGTCGGCAGCATCGGCTTCGGCGCCAAGGTGAAGAGCAGCGAGCGCAAGCAGGAAGTGGGCAAGGTGCTGGCCGAAGTCGAGCCGGAAGACCTGATCAAGTTCGGCCTGATTCCCGAGTTCGTCGGCCGCCTGCCGGTGGTGGCGACCCTGGAGGAGCTGGACGAGCCGGCCCTGATCAAGATCCTGACCGAGCCGAAGAACGCCATCACCAAGCAGTTCAAGAAGCTGTTCGAGATGGAGAACGTCGAGCTGGAGTTCCGCCCGGACGCGTTGTCGGCCATTGCCCGCAAGGCGCTCAAGCGCAAGACCGGTGCCCGCGGCCTGCGCACCATCGTCGAATCGGTCCTGCTGGACACCATGTACGACCTGCCGTCGCAGGAAAACGTCAGCAAGGTGGTGGTGGACGAGTCGGTGATCGAGCACAAGTCAGAGCCGTACCTGATCTACCAGACCCCGGCGGCCCCTGAACAGAAGGCCGCAGGCGCCGAGTGATTCTTCCAGGTTGTTGATTGGAAAGGATTTTCAAGGAATGCCTTGCATCTGAAAGCCGATGGCCCCATAACGGGGCCATCGGCTTTTTTTGTCTCCGGAAGATGCCCTCCCGGAGGCGGTTTTCCCCCTTCCCTGGAGCCCCCATGGCCCGTTCCCCAAGTGAAACCCTCGACCTGCCGGTCCTGCCGCTGCGCGACGTAGTGGTGTTCCCGCACATGGTCATCCCGCTGTTCGTCGGCCGTGACAAGTCCATGCACGCGCTCGAACAGGCAATGGAGGCGGACAAGCGCATCCTGCTGCTGGCGCAGAAGTCGGCCGAAACCGATGACCCGCATGCGGCCGACCTCTACCAGGTCGGTACGCTGGCGCAGGTGCTGCAGCTGCTGAAGCTGCCCGACGGCACCATCAAGGTGCTGGTCGAAGGACTGTCGCGCGTGCAGGTCACCCACGTCGACGAGCGCAACGGCTCGCTGCACGGCCAGGCGGTGGAGATCGACGCCACTGACGAGCGCGAAGCGCGCGAGGTCGAGGCGATCGCACGCTCGCTGATGTCGTTGTTCGAGCAGTACGTCAAGACCAACCGCAAGCTGCCGCCGGAACTGCTGCAGACGCTGTCGGGCATCGATGAGCCGGCGCGCCTGGCCGACACCATCGCCGCGCACATCAGCGTGCGCCTGGCCGACAAGCAGCGCCTGCTGGAAACACTGGCCGTGGGCGACCGCCTGGAGATGCTGGTCGGCCTGGTCGACGGCGAGATCGATGTGCAGCAGATGGAGAAGCGCATCCGCGGCCGTGTGAAGTCGCAGATGGAGAAGAGCCAGCGCGAGTACTACCTCAACGAACAGATGAAGGCCATCCAGAAGGAACTGGGTGACCTGGACGACGCACCGGGCGAGCTGGAAGAGCTGGCCCGCAAGATCGCCGAAGCCGGCATGCCGAAGGCCGTTGAAGCCAAGGCGCGCAACGAACTGAACAAGCTCAAGCAGATGTCGCCGATGTCGGCCGAAGCGGCCGTCGTGCGCAACTACCTGGAGTGGTTGCTGGGCGTGCCGTGGAAGAAGCGCAGCAAGGTGCGCAAGGACCTGAAGGCCGCGCAGGACACCCTGGACGCCGATCACTACGGCCTGGAGAAGGTCAAGGAACGCATCCTTGAATACCTGGCGGTGCAGTCGCGCGTGAAGCAGATGAAGGGCCCGATCCTGTGCCTGGTCGGGCCGCCGGGCGTGGGCAAGACCTCGCTGGGCCAGTCCATCGCCAAGGCCACCAACCGCAAGTTCGTGCGCATGTCGCTGGGCGGCGTGCGCGACGAGGCCGAGATCCGTGGCCACCGTCGTACCTATGTCGGTTCGATGCCGGGCCGCATCGTGCAGAACCTCAACAAGGTCGGCAGCAAGAACCCGCTGTTCGTGCTCGACGAGATCGACAAGATGTCGATGGACTTCCGTGGCGATCCGTCTTCGGCGCTGCTGGAAGTGCTCGACCCGGAGCAGAACAACGCGTTCAACGACCATTACCTGGAAGTGGACCTGGACCTGTCCGAAGTGATGTTCGTGGCCACCTCGAACTCGCTCAACATTCCCGGCCCGCTGCTGGACCGCATGGAAGTGATCCGCATCCCCGGCTACACCGAGGATGAGAAGCTCAACATCGCCACCCGCTACCTGGTGCCCAAGCAGGTCAAGGCCAACGGCCTGCAGCCGGAAGAGCTGGAGATCGGCAGCGATGCCATCCAGGACATCGTGCGCTACTACACGCGCGAATCGGGCGTGCGCAACCTGGAACGCGAGATCGCCAAGATCTGCCGCAAGGTGGTGAAGGAGATCGCGCTGGCCGGCCCGCAGCCGGTGAAGGCGAAGAAGGGCGCGAAGAAGAAGGCGCTGGTGAGCGTGTCCAGCAAGAACCTGGACAAGTACCTGGGCGTGCGTCGCTTCGACTTCGGCCGTGCCGAGGAAGAGAACGAGATCGGCCTGGTCACCGGCCTGGCCTGGACCGAGGTGGGCGGCGATCTGCTGCAGATCGAATCGACGCTGGTGCCGGGCAAGGGCCAGCTGATCCTGACCGGCCAGCTCGGCAACGTGATGAAGGAATCGGCTTCAGCGGCGCTGTCGGTGGTGCGTTCGCGCGCGGTCGGCTTCGGTATCGACAGCGACTTCCTGCAGAAGCACGACGTGCACCTGCACGTGCCCGATGGCGCCACCCCGAAGGACGGCCCGAGCGCCGGTGCGGCAATGGTCACCTCGCTGGTGTCGATGCTGACCAGGGTGCCGGTGCGTGCCGATGTGGCGATGACCGGCGAGATCACCCTGCGTGGTCGCGTCACCGCCATCGGTGGCCTGAAGGAAAAGCTGCTGGCGGCACTGCGTGGCGGCATCCGCACGGTCATCATCCCGGAAGAGAACCGCAAGGACCTGGCCGACATTCCGGCCAACGTCACCCGCGATCTGAAGATCGTCCCGGTGAAGTACATCGAAGAGGTCCTGGACCTGGCGCTGGAGCGTCCGTTGGCACCGAAGAAGGCGCGCAAGAGTGCGCAGCGTGTCACGGTGCGCAGCAAGGCCAAACCGAGTGGAAGCGCGCGCGTCAAGCATTGACGCGCGCTGTCCAATGGCCCGAAACCCGCGTCATTGCTGGCTTTCCAGCTTGCGTGGGGGTAGGGCCACTGGTATAAAAGCAGCACTCGCGAATGAGTGATCGCTGTCAGCGATGACTGAATCGGCGAACCGTTTCCACATGGTGGCCGCATGCAGAAGGCATGCGGTTGCTTCCCTGTCGAATAAGCGGAACCCACCGCCAAAGGAGTTGTAGAGAATGAACAAGACCGAATTGATCGATGCCGTTGCTGAAGCTGCCGACCTGACCAAGGCCGAGTCCAGCCGCGCTGTCGATGCCGTCGTTGCTGCCATCACCAAGGCGCTGAAGGACGGCGATGCGGTCACCCTGGTTGGCTTCGGTACCTTCCAGGTCCGCGACCGTGCTGCACGCACCGGCCGCAACCCGAAGACCGGCGACACCATCAAGATCGCTGCTTCGAAGAATCCGTCGTTCAAGGCTGGCAAGGCCCTGAAGGATGCTGTAAACTAAGCGGCTCGCTGGGGTGCTTAGCTCAGCGGTAGAGCGTCTCCTTTACACGGAGAGGGTCGGGGGTTCGAAACCCTCAGCACCCACCACAGCACCGCGGTAAAGTTTGAGTGTGGAGCGGTAGTTCAGCTGGTTAGAATGCTGGCCTGTCACGCCGGAGGTCGCGGGTTCGAGTCCCGTCCGCTCCGCCATTCAACGAGGCCTCCGGCCAAAAGCTGGAGGCTTTGTTTTCTTCCCGGTCCAGGCCGGCTGGAAAGCAAAAAAAGCAACAATGCGGAGCGGTAGTTCAGCTGGTTAGAATGCTGGCCTGTCACGCCGGAGGTCGCGGGTTCGAGTCCCGTCCGCTCCGCCACTACATCGAGGCCCCCGGCCTGAAGCCGGGGGCCTTGTCTTCTCCCCGGAAGGTTCGGGAAGAAGGCGAAAGGTTTTGCAAGAACGGAGCGGTAGTTCAGCTGGTTAGAATGCTGGCCTGTCACGCCGGAGGTCGCGGGTTCGAGTCCCGTCCGCTCCGCCATTGCAGAATTCTTAAGTCCCTGTGAAAAAACTTTGAAAAAAGTGTTCATCGGGCTGGGTTTCCAGGGAGTCTTCGGATATACTGGGCACCTGCAAAGTTTCAGCGCGGAGCGGTAGTTCAGCTGGTTAGAATGCTGGCCTGTCACGCCGGAGGTCGCGGGTTCGAGTCCCGTCCGCTCCGCCAACTCTAAAAGCCCTCGGCGCAAGCCGGGGGCTTTTTCTTTGTGCCGTCGGAAGCGGTGCGCAGGCCACGCCGGTGCTGCTTTTGGTCCCTGCGACGAAGCGGGTTACACTGCCGGGCTCGCCAATCAGGCCTTGTGATTCCTCACCATGCTGCAGAAACTCCGCGACAAGACCTCAGGCTGGATCGTCACCGTGATCCTGGGGCTGCTGATGATTCCGTTCCTGTTCGTGATCGACAACAGCTACCTCGGTGGCGTTGGCGCACAGAACGTGGCCAAGGTTTCCGCGCCGCCGACCTGGTGGCGTTCGGCACCGTCGTGGTGGCCGGTGCGCATGCTGTGGCAGCACCATGAGATCAGCGCGCAGGATTTCCGCACCCGCTTCGAGCAGGAGCGCATGCGTGAGCGCCAGCAGCAGGGCGAGAATTTCGACCCGCGCGCGTTTGAAAGCACTGAAAACAAGCTGGCCGTGCTCGATCAGCTGATCGACGAACAGGTCGTGCGCCTGGTCGGCGAGCAGGCCGGTGTCGTGATCGGCGATGGCGCGGTGCGCGAGTACATCGCCACCATCCCGGCCTTCCTCGATTCGAACGGCAAGTTCAACGAGAACAACTACCGCCTGGCGCTTGCCGGTGGCAATCCGCCGCGCACGCCGACCCAGTTCCAGGAACTGGTGCGTGAGAGCCTGCAGCAGTCGGTGATTCCGTCGGGCCTGCAGAACTCGGGCTTCGTTACCCAGTCCGAGACCGAGCGCCTGCTGAAGCTGCTGGGCGAGACCCGCGATGTCGAGCTGGCCGCGCTGCCGGAAGTGCCGGCCGATACCGCGCCGGTGACCGACGCGCAGATCAAGCAGTGGTACGACAGCCATGGCAAGGACTTCCGCCAGGCCGAGAGCGTTTCGCTCGAGTACGTCGAGATCAATGGTGCGAACCTGCCGGCACCGACCGCCGCCGACGAAGCCACCCTGCGCAAGCGCT
Organism: Stenotrophomonas sp. YJH_SMC_64; assembly: GCF_059371375.1. Lineage (NCBI taxonomy): Bacteria > Pseudomonadati > Pseudomonadota > Gammaproteobacteria > Lysobacterales > Lysobacteraceae > Stenotrophomonas > Stenotrophomonas sp. YJH_SMC_64. The sequence goes on from NZ_JCAFUN010000005.1 coordinate 131,147, forward strand.
ATGAAGACGAGAAGGCGAAGTTCACCACGCCGGAGCAGCGCCAGGCCTCGCATATCCTGATCACCGGCGACGGTGCCGAAGCCAAGGCGAACAAGATTGCCGCCGAAGCCAAGGCCGCCGGCGCCGACTTCGCTGCACTGGCCAAGGCCAACTCGGAAGACCCGGGTTCGAAGGGCCAGGGTGGTGACCTGGGTTGGGTCGAACGCGGCGCGATGGTCAAGCCGTTCGAAGATGCGCTGTTCGCTGCCAAGGCCGGTGACGTGATTGGTCCGGTCAAGACCGAGTTCGGCTATCACATCATCAAGGTTGCTGCGGTCCGTGGCGGCCAGGGCAAGTCCTTCGAGGAAGTGCGTGACACGCTGGCTGCCGAGCAGCTGAAGGCCGACGGCGAGCGCGGCTTCAACGAACTGGCCGGCCGTCTGGTCGACGCCATCAACAAGAGCCCGAGCGATCTGGCTGCCGCGGCCAAGGAAGTGAACCTGCCGCTGCAGACGCTGGGCCCGATCACCCGTGCCACCGCCAGTGGCATCGCCGCTGACCCGGGCGTGCTGCGTGCGGCCTTCTCCGACGTGCTGGTGCAGGACGGGACCGCCAGCGACCCGATCGCGCTGGGCGGCGCGACCAACCACAGTGTGGTCATCCGCGTGGCCGCGCACACCCCGGAACAGGCCATGCCGCTGGACAAGGCGCGCGAGCAGGTGATCGCCGCGATCCGTGCCGACCGTCAGCGCCAGGCCAGCGACAAGGCGGCCGATGCCGTGCTGGCCAAGCTGAAGGCGGGCGCCACCCTGCAGTCGCTGGCGGCCAGCGAGAAGCTGCAGCTGAGCCCGATGCCCGGCCTGCCGCGCAGCCAGCCGGTGCCGACCCCGGAAATCAACCGCGCGATCTTCAGCGCGCCGGTGCCGGCCGATGGCAAGCCGAGCTACGGCAAGGTCGATGTCAACGGCCATGCGCTGCTGTTCGCGGTGAACAAGGTGAACCCGGGCGACGTGAAGGAAGTGACCGCCGAGCAGCAGAAGCAGCTGAAGGACCAGCTGAGCCAGATCGATGGCATGGCTGCGGCCAAGGCCTATGTCGAGGCGATGCGCAAGAAGTTCGTGATCCAGACCACCGAAGCGAACCTGTAAGCCTCGCGGCGGGCAGGATCGAAGAAGGCCCGGCAATGCCGGGCCTTTTTTTGTCTTCGCGTCGTTTGTGGCGCGCTTGGCCTCTGGTAGTGGTCGAGCTTGCTCGACCGCCGTTTGTAAAGTCGAGCCGTGCTCGACTGCATCCGCTGGGCGCAGGCATGAAAAAGCCGAGCATGGGCTCGGCTCTATACGGGAGGCGCTTGGCCTGTGCGTCAATCCTCGACGCGCAGCACCGCGCCAGGCTTCAGCACGCTGCTGCCGCTCAGGCCGTTCAGCGACAGCAGGGCCTTCACCGGCATGCCGTAGCGGCGGGCGATGGTCCAGGCCGACTCGCCATCACGCACGGTGTGGCGGCGGCTGCGCGGACGGTCGGCGATCGCGGCGACGGTTCTGGTGACCTGCGGCGTCGGTACAGCGGCCGCCACCGGTGCGGTGGTGGCGACCAGCGCGGTCGCTGCCTCCGCTACCGTCGCATTTGCGGCCGAGACCGGCGCCAGCACGCGGGTGGTACCCGAGGGACGGCCACCGGAGGCCAGGGCCGGGTTGAGGCGGGCGATCCTGGCAGGGTCCAGGGCGCGCTGTGTGGCCCACTGCTGCACGCTGGTGCCCGCAGGCAGGGTGTGGTCCTTCAGCACCGGCACGGTGCGGTCCAGCGAGGCCATCACGCCAGGCTGGTCTTCCACGTCTTCCAGCACGCAGGCCAGGGCATGCAGCTTCTCGACGTAGGCATGGGTGACCGGCGACAGGCCGGGCAGCGCTGAAGGCTTGGCGTTCTGCGCGTTCATGCCAGCCTTGCGCATGGACTGCAGCACGCGGTACTCGCCGGCGTTGTAGGCCATCGTGGCCAGGCGCCAGTCGCCGCCGAACATGCCGTGCAGGGTCTTCAGGTAGCGCACTGCGGCCTGGGTCGAATCGACCGCCGACAGGCGGCCGTCATAGCCGTTGGTCATCGGCACGCGATGGTTGCGCGCGGTGGTGGCGATGAACTGCCACAGGCCGGTCGGGCCGCTGCCATTGCGGGCATTGGGCCGGTAGCCGCTTTCCACGAAGGGAATCAGCGCGAACTCGGTGGGCAGGTCGGCCTTGCGCAGCTCTTCGACCACGTAGCCGAACAGGACCAGCGCATCGTCATCCTGGTTGGCCAGGCGCGAGGGGGCGTGGGCGAACTGCTTCTGCCAGCGCGGGCTGGTGGCCTCGGCGTCGCAGCTGGGTTCGGCCAGTCCGTCGCGGAAGCTGGTGAAGATCTCCTGGCCGTTGCGCACCGAAGCGGCGGGCAGCGCAGCCGGATCCAGCGGCAGGGCCGCAGCGGCGGTCAGGTTCTGGCTGATGCCGGCGCCCAGCGACTGTGCGCCCGCGGTTCCGGCCAGCCCCAGGGCAAGGCCCAGGGCCAGCGGCAGACTTCGGCGCATCATGCGCGGAAGCCGTCTTTCCAGTGCCGGAGACCGGCCATCACGTCGACGTCGTCAACGACGTCACGGCCCAGGTGTGCCGAGACCGACGCACGGATCGGCGCCGCGTGCACACGCAGGAAGGGATTGCAGTCGAATTCGTTGGCCAGGGTTACCGGCAGGGTGGAACGGTCATCGCGGCGCATGGCCAAAGCCTCCTCTTGGCGCTGCCACAGGGCAGCGTTGGCGGGGTCGACATGCCGCGCGAAGACGGCATTTGACACGGTGTACTCGTGGGCGCAACAAAGCAGCAGTTGCGCGGGCAAGGTACCCAGCTTGCGCATCGACGCCAGCAGCTGGGACGGCGTACCTTCGAACAGACGTCCACAGCCCAGGCTGAACAACGAATCTCCGCTGAAAAGATGTTCAGCAGTGTGAAACGCGATGTGGCTGCGGGTATGCCCGGGCACGGATAGTACGTGGAACGTCCGGCCCAGTGCCTGAACGCGTTCACCTTCGCCGACGCGTTCGGTGGCCGTGGGGATGCGCTCTTCGACCGGCGCGATGACCCGTACACCGGGAAAACGAGCCTGCAGTGCGGGCACGCCACCGATGTGGTCGTCGTGGTGGTGGGTGAGCAGGATCGTGTCCACGCGCAGGCCCTGATCGGCCAACGCGAGCACCGGCGCGGCGTCACCCGGGTCGACGACCACGGCAGTGCCATCGTCGGCGATCAGCGTCCAGATGTAGTTATCCGCAAATGCGGGCAGGGCAGTCAGTCGCATAGAATTGGACCATGCCCGCGCTGCAGAGCACCCGTCAAGCGAGCCAGACCCCGTGGTTCGACAGTGAGCCGGCGGCGGCGCTGCGCGTTCTGGAACGGCAGTTGCTGCTTCCGCAGCTGTCGGCGCTGCCCGCGCAGCCCTGGCTGTGGATCGCGCCGAGTGCGGCCTGGCTGGAGGATGCGCAGCTGGGTGGGCGCGGCCTGCGCCTGTACCGGCAGGGGGCGGGGCGGGGCTATGACGGCGATACCCGCTGCGGGCTGCCCTTGCCCCTGGCCAACGAGAGCGTCAATGCGATCGTGCTGCAGCATGTCACCACCGGCGATGCCGACCTGCTGCTCGACGAGTGCGAGCGCGTATTGATGCCGGGCGGCCATCTGTGGCTGAGCAGCCTCAATCCGTTCAGCCCCTACCGCACGCACTGGCGGCAGCATGGGCTGGTGGTGCGTACGCCGCAGCGGATCCGCCTGCTGCTCGGCCGCCATGGCCTGGAGTGCGACGATATGCGCTACCTCGGCCCGCTCTGGCGCGGTGCCGGCAGCCGTCGCCCGGGGGGCTGGGCGCCATTGCGCGCGGCCTGCCTGTTCCATGCGGAGAAACGCACGCTGGCCCTGCCCGGGCCGAAACCGCTGCCGGTGCGCTGGCACGGCACCGTTGCTACCTGATTCTGGAGCTGTATTGAAAACCATCGAAATCCACACCGACGGATCCTGCCTCGGCAATCCCGGCCCCGGCGGCTGGGCTGCGTTGCTGCGCTACAAGGGCCACGAGCGCGAGCTCAGTGGCGGTGAAGCGCACACCACCAACAACCGGATGGAGCTGATGGCGGCCATTTCCGGGCTGGAGACGCTGACCGAGCCGTGCAACATCGTGCTCTACACCGACTCGCAGTACGTGCGGCAGGGCCTGACCCAGTGGATGCCCGGCTGGATCCGCAAGAACTGGAAGACCGCTGGCGGTGATCCGGTGAAGAACCGCGAGCTGTGGGAGCGCCTGCACGCGGCCACGCTGCGGCACCAGATCGACTGGCGCTGGGTGAAGGGCCACTCCGGCGACCCGGACAACGAGCGGGTGGATACCCTGGCCCGCAACGCGGCGATCCAGATCCGCGACGCCAGCCCGGTAAACTGAGCCCATGCGTCAGATCATCCTCGATACCGAAACCACCGGCCTGGAGTGGAAGAAGGGCAACCGCATCGTCGAAATCGGCTGCGTGGAGCTGTTCAAGCGCCGCCCGACCGGCAACAACTACCACCAGTACATCAAGCCGGACTGCGAGTTCGAACAGGGCGCGCAGGAAGTCACGGGCCTGACCCTGGAGTTCCTCGATGACAAGCCTGAATTTGCGCAGATCGCCGATGAGTTCCTGGCGTTCATCGATGGCGCCGAGCTGATCATCCACAACGCGGCGTTCGACCTTGGCTTCCTCGACAACGAGTTGTCGCTGCTGGGGCCGCAGTACGGAAAGATCGCCGACCGCTGCACGGTCATCGATACCCTGGCGATGGCGCGTGAGCGCTTCCCGGGCCAGCGCAACTCGCTGGATGCGCTGTGCAAGCGGCTGGGCGTGGACAACTCGCACCGTGCGCTGCACGGCGGCCTGCTCGATGCGCAGATCCTGGGCGATGTCTATATCGCACTGACCTCGGGCCAGGAAGAGATCGGCTTCGGCCTGGGCGATGACGATGGCGGCGGCGCCGGCGCGGCGTTGCAGGCTTTCGATACCAGCAAGCTGCTGCCGCGTCCGCGCGTGGTGGCTACGCCGTCGGAACTGGAAGCGCACGCTGCGCGGCTGGAACGGCTGCGCAAGAAGGCCGGCCACGCACTGTGGGATGGCCCGAAGGTGGAAGAGCCCGCCAGCGCGTAATACATCGAGGTAGTGCCGGCCGCTGGCCGGCATCGTCCTGATACGAGGTTCCCCGGGTGAGCCGGCCAGCGGCCGGCACTACCGCCTCCACGCACGGCGTGGCTCTACCGGTTAATGGCAGCGCACCAGGATCACGCTGATGTTGTCACGGCCACCGCCATCGAGTGCGGCGGCGACCAGCGTATCCACGCATTCCTGCGCGCTGGCATCTTCGAATGCCAGGGTGCGGGCGATGCCGCGGTCATCCACTTCCTCGGTGAGACCGTCGCTGCACAGCAGCAGCTGCATGCCCGGACGCAGCTCACCACTGGTGGTGGCCACGTTCAGGTGGGCTGGATCGGTCACGCCCAGTGCCTGGGTGACCACGTTGCGATGCGGATGCGCGCGCGCCTGTTCGGCGGTCAGGTTGCCCTGCGCGACCAGTTCCTGCACCACGCTGTGGTCCTGGCTGAGCTGCGCGAGCTGGCCGTCGCGCCACAGGTAGGCGCGGCTGTCGCCGACCCAGGCCACTTCATAGCGGTTGCCCTGCACACGCGCGGCGACCACGGTGGTACCCATCGGCAACGTGTCGTTGCGCCGGCGCGAGGCGCGGATGATCTCTTCGTCGGCAGTGCGGATGGCCTGTGCCAGCGGTGCGCCGCGGCGGATCTCGCGCACGATGGTTTCGCGTGCCAGTGCACTGGCCACTTCGCCGCAGGCATGCCCGCCCATGCCGTCGGCCACCAGCCACAGGGCCAGCTCGCTGTCACCGTAGTAGGTGTCCTCGTTGAGCTCGCGGCGCATGCCGGGGTGGGTGAGGTGTCCGAATTCGATCATGGTAGGCAGGGCGGGGTATTGCCGGGGGAGACAGGCATCATCGGGTGGCCGCAGGCATCCGGCAAGGCATGCGCCCAGGAAATTTTCAGTTCGTTGGCCGGAATGACTTGTCGTCGGCCTCACTTCCTCGTATGATGCGCGTCCCCGGTCCGCCGGGGACCACCCGGAGAGGTGGCAGAGTGGTTGAATGTACCTGACTCGAAATCAGGCAGGCGTTTATAGCGCCTCGGGGGTTCGAATCCCCCCCTCTCCGCCAGATAACTGAACTAAGCCCTTGAATTTCAAGGGCTTTTTTCATTTTCGGCTTGGCTGGTATGCCATCTGGTATGCCATTGGGGGCTGGCTGCTGCTGGATCCATCTGGACGGGGGGCGCGTCTGCCTTGCTGGTCAGAGCGTTTGGATGCCATAGGAGCCAAGCGGGCAGGGCGCGGTCCCTCGAAGCACTTATATCGATGTGGCACACAGATGCGTTGGATCTGTGCTGCAAAGCGTGCTGTACGATCGCTTCAACTTTTCTACAAGCTCAAGACTCCCTGTTGCGATGAGGGCCATCGGCAGCAGCTGGTTATGGTGGTGATCTTGGTGCCGTAGCGTCCTGATGGCCGCTCTGCAGAGATCTGCAGGTGGATGGGCTGCCTCGAACGGGGATGGTTATCAAAATGCAGCCCTTGTGTGATCATGATGGGTAGTGTTTGGGTGGTTGCCGGCAGACCGCAGGCTTTCCCCTAGAACTCGTACAAGGAATTACTGACCCGGATGAGTGATCTTTCCCCGGTATCGCACGGATGACGAACGAACAGCTTGCAGATCTAACCCAGCCACAACGCGACCGGCTCGCGTTTGTGGAGTTGCGCGTGCGCTTCATCGGGGAGATACGCCGTCAGGACTTGGTCACGCGGTTTGGCATCCAGTCCGCCGCCGCATCCAGGGATCTGGCGCTGTACAAGGAGTTGGCCCCGGGCAACATCGACTACGACCCCAAGGGCAAGTCCTACGTCTTGGGGCCGGACTTCCGGCCCGTATTCGACTTTCCCCCAGAGCGGTTGCTGTCGTGGCTGACCCAGGGCTTTGGCGATGGTGAGCCGATGCGGCTCAAGGCGTGGGTAGCCAGCGAGAGCCCGTCACGGCTCACGCATCCGGATCTGGATGTACTGGCGAGCGTGACCCGTGCGATTCACCAGGAGTGTCCGCTCGGCATCGAGTACCACTCCATCTCCAGTGGCCGCACTGAACGTGAGATCGTCCCGTTCGCGCTGATCGACAGCGGCCTCCGTTGGCACGTCCGTGCATTCGACCGAAAGTCGCAGGAGTTCCGGGATTTCGTCATCACTCGGATCAAGCGCCCGGTGGTGCTCAAGGGTCAGCCCGTGGCGCCCCACGAGGCCAGTGATCAAGACATTCAGTGGACCCGGATCGTCGAACTGGAGTTGGTGCCGCACCCCAATCAACCGCGTCCCGAGATCGCGGAGATGGATTACGGCATGACTGGCGGCATGGTGAAGATGAAGCTTCGGGCAGCGACTGCCGGCTACATCCTGCGCAAGTGGAGCGTCGACTGCTCCGCAGACCACAGCCTTCGTGGGCCGGAGTACAGACTATGGCTGAAGGACCACTTGGCCTTGTACGGCGTCAAGAACGCCGTGCTGGCACCAGGGTATGCACCCTTGGATGCGGCCCGAGCAGGAGCGGAATGTGACTGAACACTGGCTACCAGTGCCGGCGCCGGTCGCGTCGGTAGAACAAACGAATGACGAGAATTGAGATGAAAGAATCCTACCTACCGACATTGCTGCAGATGAGGATGCTTGTCGGCTTCCTTGGCGAGCGTGCTCAGTACGCCTGGTGGCCAACGGCGTTCTATGAGGCATCAAGCAAGCTCTTCCTGGAGCCGGTCTTCTCGAAAACGTCTCGCCTCGCTCAGTACCACGGTGTGCTGGAAGCAGCCAGACGATTGCACGACGAGCATTTGAGCGTGGGTAGCTACCACCTGTTCCGGTTGCCCGAAGAGGTCGAGCAAGACCTGCACGCGACCGTGCAAAGCAGCGTGGGAGAAGAACTCGCCAGCCAGGCGCCACAAAACAAAGAGGCTGCGCTGGATGCGTTGAAGCGATTGGCTGCCACGGGCGGCACGTCCAGCGTTGGTCCAACGGCGGTCGGGGGCATCAAGGATCTCGATTCCACCGACACCCTGAAGGCTATCGCTGCGGCCTATCTATCTGCGTTCACGCAGAACACCAAAACTTATCCGTATCTGGTGGGGTGATCGTGGCCGACAACAAGCCCTACACGAGCCAACTGGGGGCAGGACTCGGCCTGGTTGACGAGACCAAAATGCTGCTCGACCTTTGGTCGCCTGGCATGTCGGTAAATCAGTTACATCAGGTCGCTCTGGAGTCGGGACGATTTCCTACTGTCACCGCGCGCCGGCTCCGCAACATCGTCGTCGAGTGCTTTGCTCCGCGCTACTTGGTGGGAGGCGGAGCCCCAGCCGCCCACCTAAAACGACTCTCTTCAACACTGCCTACTGCCGACCTGACGCAGCTCATGCTCGTGTTTACGAGTCGCGCCAATCTTATCCTGGGCGACTTCGTGCGCAACGTTTACTGGGCTCGATACGCAGGCGGACACTCACAAATTACAAACGAGGACGCGCGCGCCTTCGTCGAGCGCGGGATCGATGATGGCAAGACGACTAAGCGATGGTCGGAGTCGATGATTCGAAACGTCTCCGGATACCTCACAGGCTGTTGTGCTGACTACGGCATGCTCGAAGGTGGGCGGCGAACTAGTCGCCGCATCCTGCCGTTTCGCATATCGCCGTCCGTGAGCGCCTACCTCGCTTACGATCTGCACTTTAGGGGCGTCGGCGACAACGCTCTGCTGACCCACGAAGACTGGCAGTTATTTGGCCTGGCGCGCGAGGACGTGCTGGAGGAAATCAAACGACTCTCGCTGAAGGGGTTGCTCATCGTCCAGGCTGCCGGCGACGTGATCCGTATCAGCTGGAAACAACAAGACATGGAGGCGCTCTGCGATGTCCTCACTCAAAGCTGATTTCGACGAGTTGCGCGAGCGTATCCGCCACGGGCGTGAGCTCAGTCATGCGAGCTTCGAGCCGATTTACTACCTCGTCTTCCCACCAGAGCAGATCCTCGAGGTGAAGCGGCAAACGCCCGCTTGGGTGGCCAAGCTGCATCAGGAAGGCTGGGACGTGCACACATTCTCCATCGCTGAACAGATCTGGGCCCTGCTCAAAGACGACCCGTTTTGGTCGCTGTGCGTGATGGAGGACAAGTCCGCTCCGCTGGATTGGCCGCGTACCAACAAGGCGCTGGCGGACATTCTGACGGCTGATAACGGCCTGTTGAAGCGACTTGAGGATGCCTTGCAGCCGCTCGAAGGCCAGCAGAACGCGCTGCTCTTGGTAACGGACCTTGAGGCACTGCATCCGTTTATGCGCATCGGCGCCATCGAAAGCCAGCTCCAGGGCAAGTTTCATGTGCCGACGATTTTTCTGTACCCCGGCGTGCGAACCGGCAAGACGCGCCTGAAGTTTCTCGGCTTCTACCCGGAAGACGGCAATTACCGCTCTGTCCACGTCGGCGGCTGAACAGACAAAAGAACCCTGGGATAAACCTATGACCATTCGCTCACTCTTCGACCCAAGCAAGGACATCTACCGGACCATTGAGAAGGTCATCACCTATGGCGCCTCGCAAGAAGGCCGCCTCAAGGCTGAGATCTCCGAATACGTGGTCACCGAAAGCATTGAGGAGCAGTTTCGCAAGCTCCTCGATCGCATGCAGCTCGCGATGGAGTCCGGTGGTGAAAACGAGGTGGGCGTCTGGGTTTCAGGCTTCTACGGCTCCGGTAAGAGCTCGTTCACCAAGTACCTCGGCCTGGCGTTTGACGATCAGCGCACCATCGACGGCACGCCGTTCATCAATTATCTGCAGGACCGCCTGCACAAGCCACAAACCAAGGCCCTTCTCAGCACAGTCGCGAAGCGCTTCCCTGCCGCTGTGGTCATGCTCGACCTCGCCAGCGAAATGCTCGCCGGCGCCACGATGGAAGACGTTTCCACCGTCCTCTACTTCAAGGTTCTGCAGTGGGCGGGCTACTCGCGCAACCTGAAGGTTGCCGCTTTTGAGCGCATGGTCGAGAAGGACGGCCGTACGCCCGAACTGCATGAGCGCATCGCTCAAGCGCTGCCAGGTGCCACCTGGGCTCGCGTGCAGAACAACCCACTGGCCATCGATGGCTTGATCCCAAAGATCGCCCATGAGATGTACCCGGCCCTCTTCCCAGAGACCAAGTCCTTCTCTTCCAGCACCGAGGGCTTCTTCCAGTTCGAAGACCAGCGCGTGCAGGAGATGATCGACATCGTCCGCGAAAAAAGCGGCAAGCAGAACATCATTTTCATTGTCGACGAGGTCGGTCAGTACGTGGCCTCTCGCGACAACCTGATCCTCAACCTCGATGGCCTGGCAAAGAACCTCAAGCGGCTGGGTGACGGCAAGGCCTGGATCATCTCCACTGCGCAGCAGACCCTCACTGAGGACGACCCACGCGCCGCACTGAACTCAGACAAGCTTTACAAGCTGAAAGACCGCTTCCCGATCCAGATCGACCTCGAATCGAGCGACATCAAAGAGATCTGCTATCGCCGTCTGCTCGGCAAATCGCCTGCGGGCGAGACCGAACTTGGCAAGCTGTTCGATGCCCATGGTCAGGCGCTGCGACACAACACCAAGTTGCAAGACGCCAAGTATTATGACGCGGACTTCAGCAAAGAGAGCTTCACCAATCTCTACCCATTCCTGCCGGCGCATTTCGACATCCTGCTGCACCTGCTGGGTGCGCTCGCCAAGTCCACTGGTGGTATTGGTCTGCGTTCCGCGATCAAGGTGATTCAGGACGTGCTGAAAGGTGAAGGCGGTTCCAAGGCAATGGCCGATCAGCCGGTGGGCTGGCTGGCCACCACGGTGACGCTGTATGACGAACTTGAAAAGGACATCCGCCGCGCATTTCCGTCTATCCATCAGGCGGTGAGTAGAGGTGTCGGGGATCGATTCCACGATTCTGAATTGCATCAAAGCATTGCGAAGACTATCGCCGTGTTGCAGATCCTTGGGAACCTGCCAGTCACTGTTCAGAACGTTAGCAGCCTAATGCACCCATCCATTACTGCGCCGTCTCAGGTTGACACGGTCAGGCAGGCTGTTGAGGAGATGTTGGCTGACAAGTATGTGCCACTCGGCGAGAAGGATGGCAACCTCGTCTTCCTCAGCGAGAAGCTGCGTGACATCGAACAAGAGCGAGGTGCCATTGCACTACGCACTGTCGATGTAAAGCGCATCTTCAACGATGCATTGCGCGAGTCCTTCGATCCGCTGCCGCGTGTCAGCCACCACGGCACAATGGCCGTGGCAACGGGTCTGAAGGTCCAGGCCGGCAGTGCCATCACCAGCCTGGCCGGTGATCAGAGCACTATTCAAACTGTCGTTGAGTTGGTGCCTGCCAGCGACTACGAGGCCGCCAAGAACCGCATGCTGGACGACTCCCGCAGCCGTGCGGGTCGGAACGTCATCGGGCTCTTGGCTCGCGCCAATTCAGAACTCGACGATCTGGCGAACGAAATTTATCGCTGCCAGCGCATCGCCGAACTGCACCGCAACGAGCCTGACCAAGAGGTCAAGGACTACTGCACCGGCCAGCTCGACCGCGCTGCCAAGCTGGCGACCCAGCTCCAGAGCAAGATCAAACAAACTCTGCAAGCCGGCTCGTTTGTGTTCCGCGGCCAGGCCACGGCGGTGTCGGCACTGGATTCTGATTTGCTGGAGGCAGCCAAAAAGTTGCTCTCTGACGTGGCCGACCAGGTGTTCGACCGCTATGTCGAAGCGCCGGTGCGCGCTGGAACCGACACCGCCGAGAAGTTCCTGAAAGTCGCCAACCCCGCGGCCATCAGCAGCGCGCTGGACCCGCTCGGTTTGGTGCAAACCGTGGCCGGTCGTGCCTCGTTCAAAACCGACCATAAAGCGATGATCAGCATCCGCGACTACATCGACAAGCGCGGCACCGTCGATGGCAAGCGCTTGCTCGACGACTTCAGCAGCGATCCGTTTGGCTGGTCACCTGATACCACGCGCTACATCGTGGCCGCCATGCTCATGGCGGGCGAAATCAAGCTCAAGGTATCCGGGCGAGAGGTCACAGCCGCCGGCCAGCAGGCCATCGATGCCCTGAAGACCAACAACTCCTTCAAGCAGATCGGCGTCGCCTTGCGCGACGAGCGCCCGTCCATTGAAACCCTCGGCCGGGCGGCGGAACGACTCACCGAGCTGGTCGGCGACATGGTGATCCCGCTGGAACAAGAGATCAGCAAGGCGGCGGCGAAGCATTTTCCGCGCTTCCAGCACGACTATGGCTCCTTGGCCGAAAAGCTCAGTGGCCTCGGCCTGGCGGGCAGCGATCGCATCCGCACCTTGAATCAGGACATTGCCGACGTCTTGTTCACTGATGCCTCCGACGCCCCTCAGCGGTTGGGTGCCGAAACGTCAGCCATTTACGACAACCTCAAGTGGGCACTCGAAGTGAAGCGGGCGCTCGACAATGGGCTCGACGCTACCTTGCGTGACTTGCAAGCTCATCGTCGCGACATCGAAGCCTTGCCGGACACTGGCGTGCCAGGAGAGCTGCGCCGCGAACTTACCGAAGACTTGGGAACCCTGTCAGAGCGCCTGGGCAAAGAAGACTTCTACAAACACACCGCCGACTTCAATTCGCAGCTCACCCATCTGAAGGGCCGCGTGCGCGATGCGGTCATCACGCTCTCCGATCAGCAAAAGCTGCGTTTGAAGGAAGGTGTCGAGGATCTGCAGCGCATCCCCGAGTGGGAAGAGCTCACCCAGGAGGAGCGCGGCAACGCCGTGAATCGGCTGGACGGGCTCGCCCTGGCCGCCACACAGGATCTGGCCGGACTCAAGAAGCTGCTGGCCCGGGACTACGACATCAACAGTACCCTCGAAGATCTGAAGCGCTCCATCCAGCGCCAAGGGCAGGAGCGCCTGCGCAAGCGCATGGAGGAAGAGCGGGCCAAGACCGGCGAGAAAGGTCCGGCGAAGCTCACCAAATCGATCGCTGTGCCGGTGAAGATGACCTCTGCGGCAGACATCGACGCGCTGATTCAACAGCTTCATGAAATCAAGGCTCAACTCGCTCTGTATGCCGAGATCGAAGTGTCTCTTGTCGTGGGTGAACAGCCTGGAACGGGTGGGAGCTGAGCATGGAGCTGACCACCGAATCCAGGCAGCACATCGAGCAGGTCGCTGGCGAGGCGCTCACCCAGCTCGACAGCATCGCTACAGCTGCAAAACGCAATCTGCACGATGGGCGAATGCTGGGCTCCGATGCCTTGGCGAGCGTCAATACGATGACGTCCAGTTCGGCCATCCAGAAACTGGATCAGATCAGCCAGGCCAACCGAGAGAGCTATCAGATTTTGGCGGCTGAGCCTGCGATCGCTCGTGTCGTTGTTGTGGATGAGGAAGGCGACGAGCGCACCTATTACATCTGCCGAACCACACCGGTTTCTGGCTTCCAAAATCTGGCCAGTTACCGCGCCCCGGTTGGTCGTCTGGCCTCTTTGGCGATTGGGGCTGAATTCACCCTGCCCAATGGCACCGTTGTCGAGGTGTTGGAGCGCGCCCAACTCCGACCCACCGCACTGGCCGATGGCTGGGATTCGCGCGATACCGTGGTGGAAGCCGAGCATTTCGGCCCACTTACCATCGAGTCGCTGCGAGCGCTACTAACTGAGGTTGTCGGAGAAGAAGTCACCGAAGACCTCCTGGGTCAACTGCTGGCCGAAGAAACCGTCAAGGCCAACATCATCGACGGCGTGCGCCGCAGCGTCATCACCAAGATGGGGCTGCGCGATCAGCCCGTTCTGGATCAGTACCAGGATGAGATCTTCCGTCTTCCCCTCGACAAGCGCTTGCTGATTCTTGGCCCGCCCGGCACGGGTAAGACGACAACCCTAATCCGCCGCCTTGGCCAGAAGCTCGACACCGACTTCCTGGAGGAAGGCGAACAACGTCTGGTTGAGACGGTGGCTACTGCCCAGGGCGTCGCGCACGCCAACAGTTGGCTGATGTTCACGCCCACCGAATTGCTCAAGCAGTACCTCAAGGAGGCCTTTGCGCGTGAAGGCGTTCCTGCCTCCGATCTGCGTATTAGAACCTGGCAAGACTACCGGCGCGAGCTGGCCAGAAACGCTTTCGGTGTCCTCAGAACCGCATCGGGTGGTGGCACTTTTGTCCTGAAAGACAGCCTGCCAAGCCTGAGCGCAGGGGCGCTGGATCGCCCGATTCAGTGGTTCGACGATTTCAACACATGGCAGCGCAACGCCTACGTGCAAGAGCTGCATGAAGCGGCCAACATGCTCCGCGAAGCCAAGGTGCCAGAAGTCCAGAGCTTGGGCGAGCGGCTGCACAACATCCTTCCGCAAGCGGGCGATGGCGCGTTGGCGTCCACCTTCGGATCGCTGGCAGCCGAGCTCCCCAAGGTGCAGGCGCTCGTCACCAGCCTGAAGGACGCATCCGACGGCAAGATCAAAGCCGCGCTCAACCTCCAGCTCAACCGCAACCGGGCGTTCCTGGATGAGTTGGCACGCTTCATTGATGGCCTGCAGCAAGCCCAGGCCACCGATGCCGACGAGCAAGACGATCTCGATGCCGACGAGGAAGAAGACACCACAGCACCGCGCACCGGTCGTGCCGCCGCTCTCAACGCTTACATGCAAGCGGTGCGAGCCCAAGCCCGATCTGCAGCCTCCAAGCGTGCGGTCAGCAAGACGTCGCGTAACGGCAAAATCATCGAGTGGCTGGCCGATCACGGCCTGACGGAAACCGATCGCGCTCAGGTGGGTACGAGCCTACTGGTGCAGACCAATGCGCGCCGCTTCGTGAACCCGGTCAAGCGCTATCTCGACGGCATTCCCAAGCGCTACCGCGCGTTCCGGCGCGAACGCCAGCAAGCCGGGAGCTGGTATCGCAACGAAGGCTTCGAAGCCCGCGATATCAATCCGCTCGAACTGGACATTGTGCTGCTCGCCATCCTGCGCGCCGCAGGCGACTTGATCAGCCGGCCCAACGTGCAGCGCGATATCGACAGCCCCGCTTGGTCGGCACTCCAGCCCATCCTGGGGCACTACCGCAACCAGGTTTTGGTGGATGAAGCGACCGACTTTTCGCCTATCCAGCTTGCCTGCATGGCCGCCCTGGCACATCCACGGCTGCGCTCGTTCTTTGCTTGCGGCGATTTCAACCAGCGCCTGACCACCTGGGGTGCGCGATCCGCCGATGAAATGAAGTGGGTCTTTGCCGACTTCGACATCAAAGAGATCACCGTCTCCTACCGGCAGAGCAAGCAACTGAACGATCTGGCTCGCGCCATGATTCGCGCTGTCGGCGGCACCGAGCAGAACGTCAGCTTGCCCGCGCATGTGGACAGTGGTGGCGTAGCGCCCGCGCTCCTGGAGCACGCAACGGACACGGCAATCGTTGTCAGTTGGCTCGCAGATCGCATCCGAGAGATTGAGCGTTTCGTCGGCCAGCTGCCGTCCACCGCCATCTTTGTGAATGCCGAAGACGATGTGGCGCCAGTGGCTGAGGCGCTGAACGAAGCCCTGTCCGAACACAACATCCAGGTCATTGCCTGCCGCGAGGGTCAGTCGGTGGGCCAGGAAAGCAACGTGCGCGTGTTCGACATCCAACACATCAAAGGCCTGGAGTTCGAAGCGGTGTTCTTCGTGGGGATTGACCAACTCGCCTCACTGCATCCAGCGCTCTTCGACAAATACCTGTACGTGGGCACCACGCGTGCGGCCACCTACCTGGGCGTGACCTGCGACGGCGCTTTGCCGCCCGCCATCGAGAGCCTGCGCGCTCACTTTGGCCAGGATTGGCAAGCGCCCGGTTCGCTCCAAGCGGTCACAGAACAATAGGAATCGATTGATGGCCTTCGACCAAACAACAAGAAACCGCCTGCAGCGCTTCGTCAACGATGCGCGCCGGGTGCTGGAAGAGGAATTTACCCGCCAGCTCCAGAACGATTACGGCATGGACCCGAACGCGGGCACCGTGGCTGACCTGGCCAGCCTGCGCCATATCAACGACGCGCAGCGCGAAACTGCCCGCATCCTGCGCGACACCCTGGCGCACTACACCGCCAGTGGCGACATGAATGCCACCCAGGGGCTGGACCGTATCGTCCGCGAGCAGGCCTTTACCGTGCTGAACCGCCTGGCCGCACTGCGCATGGCGGAGGCGCGCGGACTGCTGGTTGAATCGGTCGGCAACGGTTTCCAGGCCAAGGGCTTTCAGCTCTACGCGCGCCTGGCCGGCACCGGCCTGGGCGAGACCGGCGATGCCTACCGCGTGTACCTGTTCAGCGTGTTCGATGAACTCGCGCAAGACCTGCCCGGCCTGTTCGACCGCTACTCGCCGCAGGGCCGTCTGTTCCCGCGCGAGGCGGCGCTGCTGCAAGTGCTGACCCTGATCAGCGATGCCGACATCGCCCCGCTGTGGAGCGAGGACGAAACCATCGGCTGGATCTACCAGTACTTCAACTCCAAGGAAGAGCGCAAGGCCATGCGCGAAGCCAGCCAGGCGCCGCGCAACAGCCGCGAGCTGGCGGTACGCAACCAGTTCTTCACGCCGCGCTACGTGGTCGAGTTTCTGGTGGACAACACCCTCGGGCGTCTCTGGTTCAACGCCACGGGCGGGGCCACCGGCCTGCGCGATCGCTGCCAATACTTGCTGGTGAAACCGGACGAAACGCCACAAGCCGCCACCAAGCTGCGTGACCCGCGCACCCTCAAGTTGCTGGACCCAGCCTGCGGCTCCATGCACTTCGGCCTGTATGCCTTCGATCTGTTCGCCGATATATACCGTGAGGCATGGGCCTGGGAGCAACAGCACGGACCGGGCTCGCTCGATGTTTCGACCCAGCCTCAGGCAGCGCTCAAGCCACTGAGCCAGACCTATGAGGACGAGGCGGCATATCTGCGCGACGTGCCGCGCCTGGTCATCGAGCACAACATTTATGGCGTGGACATCGACCCACGTGCCGCGCAAATCGCCTCGTTGGCGCTGTGGCTACGGGCGCAGCGTGCCTGGCACGATGCCGGCGTGAAGGCCAAGGACCGCCCACTGATTGGCCACGGTCATGTGGTCGCCGCCATTGCGCCGCCGTCAGAGCGTGAGTTGCGCCAGCAGTTTGCTGCCAACCTTGATCAACGCGATGCCGAGCTGTTCGAGAAGACCCTGCAACTGCTCAAGGGGCTGCCGGAGTTGGGCGTGCTGCTCCAGGTTGAGCGCGAGTTGCCGCACTTGATTCGCCAGGTCTATGTGGGCAAAGGCACCGGCCTGTTTGCCCAACAGGAGCAAGAGAGCTGGCAGCAGGCGGAGGCTCGTCTGCGTACGGCGCTCACTGAATTCGCCCAGGCAGCCAAGTCGACGTATCAGGGGCGCCTGTTTGCTCAGGATGCCCTGCAAGGATTGCGGCTCATCGATCTGTGCCGTGAAGTGTTCGATGTGGTGGTGATGAATCCGCCCTTTGGCGCGCTTAGTCTTGGCGTGAAAGATGGTCTATCGAAAAGTTATCCAAACTCAAAAAACGACTTGCTAGCGATTTTCGTTGAGCGTGGTCTAGAGCTGCTCCGCCCATGTGGGCGGGTTGGTGCGATTACTTCTCGGACATGCTTCTTTCTCTCTGATTTCAAAAAGTGGCGAGAAAATGTAGTGCTGGGTCTATCCACTCCCGATGCCTTTGCTGATCTCGGTGTTGGCGTCATGGATGATGCAGCCGTTGAGGCGGCAGCCTATGTCTTGGAGAAAACGGCATGACGATATTTTTGCGCTTGATGAAGGAGAGCGACAAGCAAAGTGCAATGGTTTCGGCCATTAGCGCAAGTCGTGCTGGTTTATCCGATGATCGTGTTTTTCACGCCGATCCTATTGATTTCAAGATTATTCCAGGCGCTCCATTTTCTTATTGGGTTAATCAATCGATACGTTCGGCGTTTATAAAACACACTCGGTTTGAGTCGGAGGGGCGAACAGCAAAACAGGGGCTGGCGACTGCTGACGACAATCGATTCCTCCGTGTTTGGTGGGAGGTAATGCCGAGTGCCACCGATTGGTATTGTTTCGCCAAGGGAGGCGCACATTCTCAGCACTATGCTGACGTATATCTGATGGTCAACTGGACCAGCGATGGCGCAGAGATCAAGAACAACCTGAATGAAAAGGGCGGAATTCGCTCGAATGTTTGGATGTTGAAAGACACCGCGCCTAAATTTTTCTTCCGTCCTGGGTTAACGTGGCCACTCCGAACCAATGGATTGAGTTTCAGGGTAATACCGTCCCAATGCATTTTCGGTCATAAGGGGCCTGTGGGATTCTCAAGCTCTGATGATGAATTGTCTCTGTTGGGGTTGTCTGCTGTACTGAACTCAAAGCCGTTTGGCTACTTGGTTTCTCTGCAATTGGCACGAACTGAGCTAGCTCAATCTTATGAAGTTGGCTTGATTCAACAGACGCCAGTTCCAGAATTAAATTCGAGTCAGCAAGCCGATCTGGCTGTCTTAGCCCACCGCGCGTGGTCGCTCAAGCGCTCGCTGGATAGCATTGAAGAAACCTCTCACGCCTTCGCGCTGCCTGCTGCGCTGCGTGCTTGTCTGGGGGATTACGATCCACCCGCCATCAATGTGGAGCTGGTACGCATCCAGGCTGAGATCGACGCCATCGCCTTCGACCTCTACGGCTTTTCAGATGCCGACCGCGCTGCCGTGCAGGGCGACCAGGGTGCGGTGAATGAGGGCGATGCAGAAGTCAGCGCGGACGACGAAGGTGATGATGAGGACGATGCCCCACCCATAGATCAAACGGCAGGCCTGCTGAGTTGGGCCGTGGGCGTGGCCTTCGGTCGATTCGATTGGCGCCTTGCCACCAACGAACGCGCAGCACCTGCCGAGCCCGCCCCCTTCGACCCGTTACCAGCCAAGAGCCCCGGCATGCTCCCGGACGGTGCCGCTCCCTTCCACGCGCATGCGGGCATCCTGGTGGACGACCAAGGTCATCCCCACGATCTCGCGCGCCTGACTGAGGAGGTTCTTGCTCGTGTCGATGCGCCCGTCCCGGAGGATGTGCGCCGCTGGCAGCAGCGGGACTTCTTCGCTTTTCACCTGCAACGCTATTCCAAGAGCCGCCGCAAAGCGCCCATCTACTGGCCGATGAGCACGACCTCCGGCAACTACACGCTGTGGGTCTATTACCCCAGTCTTACCAGCCAGACGCTGTACACGGCGATCAATGACTTCGTTGAGCCCAAGCTCAAGCAAGTCGGCGACGATGTGACGGCGCTGCGTAACAAGGGTTCTGCCCGTACTCGCGACGACGATAAGCAATTTGAAACTTTGCATGATTTCGAGAAGGAACTGATCGAGTTGCGCGACACCCTGCTCAAGCTCGCGCCGACCTACAAGCCCAACCACGACGACGGCGTGCAAATCAGCGCTGCGCCGCTGTGGTCGCTGTTCCGCCACAAACCTTGGCAGAAGGTGCTCAAGGACACCTGGGCCAAGCTGGAGAAAGGCGACTACGACTGGGCACACCTGGCCATGAACTACTGGCCGGATCGCGTACGGGAGAAGTGCAAGACCGACAAGTCGCTGGCTATCGCACACCATTTGGAGTCGCTTTACGAAGAACCAGTGTCCGCGCCCAAGAAAGCTCGTGGGCGCAAAGGAAAGGGGGAGGCATCTTGAGCGGTACCAACTTTGGTGCTGAGCTGTTGTGTTTGCCGGAGATCTTCGAGCAGCGCTATTTCACCGTTCCTGACTACCAACGAGCGTACGCGTGGGACGAGCGGCAGGTGGACGAAATGCTCAAGGATCTCGACCACCTGTTGAATGACAGTGCTTCGCACCGGCATTACACCGGCACCTTGGTGTTAAGCCTGTTCGAGACGACAAACGGGGTGCCGGTTGAGTACCACGTGGTTGACGGGCAGCAGAGGTTGACCACATTGGTGATTGTTCTTCGCGCTTTGGCCACACACCTACCGGTGGAGAGCCGCAGTGCCTTCGACGCGCTCTATCTGCGCCGGGGCGCCTTGGGTTCTGAGCGCTTTGTTCTGCGCCTGAATGCTGACACCCGTCAATTCTTTGAGCGCGTGATCATGGGTTCCGCTGATGCCAGCCATGAGCCGATGGCGCTGGAGGCGCATAGACGCCTTCTGTCGGCAAAGCAGAAAGTGACGGCATGGATGAAGAGCCGGCTGGCCACAGGAACCACAGTGGAGCAACTACGAGCCACCATCGAGAGCCGCTTGGGGTTCCTGGTGTACGCACCCAAGGAAGATGCCGAGACTGGCATCATGTTCGAGGTCATCAACAACAGAGGGAAACAGCTTAGTGAGCTCGAGAAAGTAAAGAACTATCTGATTTACTGCTGCGTAAAGCTCAACGCACCCACCCTGCGGCAGGAGATCGATGAGAGCTGGTCGGAAATCCTGAGGAATCTTAATGCGGCAGGGAAGACCAGTTCATCGGAAGAGGGCGCCTTTCTGCGCTACTGCATGGTAGTGCAGTTCAAGGCCAACAAGACCGATAGCCAATACGGGTACGACCTACTCAAAAAGCGCCTGGTGCCCGAACATTCCGTGGATTCAGCGGCTAAAAGCCAAGCAATCGAATCGATGCGGGAGTTCGTTGGCTTCTTGAAGGTGTCATCTCTGTGGTACGCGCGCTTGTTCGGTCAGCAGCATGATGGTGTTGAAGCTGAAGTCCGCCCGCTACTTGAGCAACTTCGAGCTCAGGACCGGCATGCGTCGATCATGCCATTGTTCCTGGCGTTGGTTATCCGCAACCAGGGTCGTGGAGCCATGCTTCGTCGTTTGCTTGGCATCCTAGAGCGAGTGAACTTTCGGGTTTACATGGCACGCAAGATCACCGAGCGCAATGACAGCGGTCAAGGCGATCTCTACAATTATGCCGCTGCCTATTACCACAAGGAACTGCTTTCGGCAGTTCCTATGAATGAACGAAAACTGGGCAAAGACACCCTCACGGACGATGATCAGGCGCTCGAATATCGATTAGTTGAGTTCGCTCTTTGGTTTGCCACTGATGAGCGTTTTTTGGAGTCCTTCCGGCTTGAGAAGAACTCTCCTGATGACTTTTTCAGATGGACGGGATTGCGCTATTTCTTGATGAGCTACGAGCAGTATCTTCAGCCCAACAAGACCATCCCAATAGACAAAATTGTTTTGAGTAGAGCTGAGGGAAAGTCCGCCGACTTCCTTTCTGTGGAGCATCGCTGGGCAGTGGGAAACCGGAGTGGCAAGGGCGAGAACGATCGGACTGTTGACTCTTTTGAGAAGCGTCGCTTAGGTAATTTCACTCTGCTTGAACTCCGCGTCAATATTCAGGCAGGAAAGGCAAGCCTTGACGACAAGATCGAACACTATCTTGGCAAGGATAAGGAGCCTGGAACCGACCTTCAGCAAGTTAAGATCATGGTCCGTGAGGCTAAGAAAATATTGAAGGAAATAGAGCGACGGCCTCGTACGAAAAACTACTTCCTTGAACTGCATAGGACGATCAGTGACAAACAGGAAGAGGCACTGTGCAGGTTCGCCCGAAAGCGTTGGAGTCTTCAGGACTGCATTGGCTATCACGTCCTCAAACGCCAGATGGAAGAAGAGTAGATGCGGGAGCCCTGGCAGGGTCTGCGTACCCGGTTTTTCCATTTTGAGTTGAGGAAGATAACTCTATGAGTATTGCTGAGTTCATCCGTGAGAGCGTTCTGCGGCCGCGCTTAAAGCAAACCGGCTGCTTAGTGGTGTACGACGCCGACAAGCGCTACCGCGAGCTGTGTTTCGACTTGGCGGCTGACAAGGTGCGGGTGGTAGATGCGTCTGAAAGCAGCATCGAAAGCCGCGAGGCAGCGCTGCTGGCGCTGCGCGATGTAGGACAGCCCAAGGCGCCCTTGGAAGGTGTGTTGATCTATGTTCCCTCCAAGCGGCCAGAGACAGACGAGCAAAAGCAAGCTGATCCATTCGCGCTGTACGCAGAATGCGGCGCGGTGTTCCCGCAAGACGATGGCGACGAGTACCTGAGCCTGTGCCTGCGTGCTAAGCCAGATTACGCGACAGAAATTCGAAGCCTATTTGTGCGCGAACCACGACCGCAGTATGCGGTGATTGACGCCATTGGCGGCGGCGTGAGCTGGCCCCAGTTGCGAGCCACTCTGCGAGTGGAGTCTGGCCGCGAGATTCTGGCCGCACTGCTGGCCCCGAGTGCCAGCCAAGCCGAAGCGCTCAAGGGGCAGGAAGGTTGGGTGCAAGAGGCGCGGGATTTCCTCCGTGCTACCTTGGGCTTGAGCGTGAAGACCCGCGGCAAGACCTGGTCTGCCCTGGCGGACGAACTGTGGCGCTATGTGCTGTTCAGTGAATTCGTGTTCGATTTGCCAGTGGCACTGCCAGACACACTGAAGGGTGTGCCGCACGCACCGATGGAAGCCAGACCCATCGTCGAGGATGTGTGCGACCGTCTGCGCAGCGACCCGAAGTCACGCGCGATATACATCGAGCGCGCCGAGACCACCGAGGCGGAGCTCAACCTGACCGATCTGTGCGGTGCGATTGAAGACCTGGGCGAGCGCGACACCTTCCCCTTCGAGGAGCGGACCTTCCTGCGAACTGCGATCAAGGGCATTGTCAGCGGCGACACCGATGCCACGCGCCGTGTGCTGACCCGCCACAAGAGTTCGGTATGGCTCGGCAAGGGCGAAAGCCAGGCCCAGTGGGAGCTGGTGCGGTCTGGCTTGAGCCTGGTTGAGGCCTGCGACGATTTTGAGCGCCAGCTACCGGATCACGCCCGCTCGCAAGCGGAGCTGATCGACTTCTACCTGGGCAGCCTGCGCGAAGCAGATCGTCTGCAGCGCGAGTTTGAGCAAGCGGCGGGGGACTTCCTCGACCCGCATGGCTTGATGCATGAAGTGATCAGCCAAGCGCGGGCGCGCTATCGGCGCTTGGCGGAAAAGGTTCAGGGCGTGTTTGTGAAGCACGTAGAGACTACGGGGTGGCCGCCGACTGGGAGACTGGCCAACGCCGACGCATTTGATCGCCTGGTGGCGGATCGACTTAAGGAAAGCGGCCGTAAGGTGGCCTACTTGATGGTGGATGCCTTGCGCTATGAGTTGGGTGTGGCGCTTGAGAAGCTGCTGGCGGAAGACGGTCCCGTCGAGCTGCAAGCGGCCTATGCGCAGCTACCGACCATCACCCTGGTGGGCATGGCGAGCTTGCTGCCGGGTGCTCGCACGGGGCTGACTCTATCGCTGGAGAACGATTCCCTGGTGCCTAAGCTGGCAGGGGCGCCGGTGAGCAACGTCCCGCAACGCATGGGTGTGCTAGCCAAGCGGTATGGTGATCGCTTCGCGGAAATGCCGCTCAACGATTTTGTTCGCGGTAAACCGAAGATTGCCGAAACCGTCGATCTGCTGGTGCTGCGCTCCACGGAAATCGATAGCCAACTGGAAAGCAACCCCGAGACAACGCTCGGGCTGATCCCTGGCACGCTCAAGCTGATCCGCGTGGCACTGCATAAGCTGCGTGGCATGGGCTTCAAAGAGGCGGTCATCGTGACCGACCACGGCTTCTTCCTGAACGCACAAGCAGAAGCTGGCGATGTGTGCGTGAAACCACAGGGGAAATGGCCGGTGAATGCCCATGACCGCATGATGCTGGGCGACGGCACAGCAGATGGTCACAGCCTGGTCGTCAGCGCCGAGAAGGTCGGCATTCGCGGTGATTTCACCCAAGTGGCGCTGCCGCGCAGCATGGCGCCCTATCGCTCAGGGCACCTGTATTTCCACGGCGGCGCATCCCTGGCCGAGGCCGTTGTGCCGGTGCTGGTGGCCAGGCTGGATACCGCCGTCCATGCGGAATTGCGCAAGGTGGTGGTGGAGCTGAGCTACAAGAACGGCGCCAAACGAATAACTACGCGATTGCCGGTCATCGAAGTGATACTGGTGGCCGACGATATGTTCTCGCAAGACATGAGCGTGGAGATCTTGTTGGAAGCGCAGGATAGCAAGGGCAACGTGGTGGGAGAGCCGCGCCCAGGCGGCGATGTGAATCCTGCGACCAGAACCGTGACCCTGATGCCAGGCCAGCGCAAGCAGATTGCGCTGCGAATGGATGATGAGTTCAGAGGCAAGTTCAAGGTCGTGGCGCTGAACCCCACAACCCTGGCGGCCTACAGCAATCTAGCGCTTGAAACCGACTATACGGAATGAGCCCTATGGACGAACTCGACCAAAAACTAAACGCCACATTCGACGGCAAGGTACTACGTAAGGACCTGCTGCATCGAATCAAAAAAGGCACCAACGTCCCGACGTTCGTCCTGGAGTTCCTGCTAGCCAAATATTGCGCTAGCAACGACCAGGCAGAGATGGATGCTGGCATGGAGGCCGTGCTGTCGTCGCTGCAGGAAAACTACGTGCGCCCAGACGAGGCCAATGCCGCGCAGTCCAAGGTGGCCACCAAGGGCAAGCATCGGTTCATCGACAAGGTCCACGTTCGCTACGTTGAAAAGGAAAAGCGGCACTGGGCATCGCTGGAAAACTTCAACTCGCAACGCATCGCGATTGGCGAGAAGTTCTACCGTGACAACGACAGGCTGCTGGAAGGCGGCATTTGGGCCGAAGTCACCCTGGCGCACAACGACATCGACGAAGACGACTATGCGTTTTCTATTGAGGACCTGCGGCCGATCCAGCTGACCCGTTTCGACTTCGACCGCTATGCAGAGGGGCGCGGGGCGTTCACGCGCGATGAGTGGATAGCGGCGGTTCTGCGCTCCGTCGGTTTGGAACCGAGCAAGCTCTCGAAGCGTGTACAGATGCACTTTATCGCCAGGTTGGCTGCACTGGTGGAGCCCAACTACAACTATATCGAGCTGGGTCCGCGCGGCACGGGCAAGTCCTATTTCTTCAGCGAGTTCTCACCCTACGCCACTTTAATCTCGGGCGGCCAGGCTACCAAGGCCACGCTGTTCTACAACAACGCGCGCCGCAAGGTGGGCCTTGTTGGGTTTTGGGATACGGTCGCTTTTGATGAGGTCGGTGGCATTAAGGTGCGTGATCCAGACACCATCCAGATCATGAAGGACTTCATGGCCAACGGACGCTTTTCGCGCGGGGCTGAGGTCATTGCTGATGCCAGTTTGAGCTTCGTTGGCAACATCGACGTGTCCGTGCAGCAGGTGGTGAACTCCAACGAGCACGATCTGTTTCAGCCCTTGCCGCCAGAGCTGGACTTGGCCGTGATGGACCGCTTCGCTGCGTACATTCCTGGCTGGGAAATGCCGAAGAACAGCAGCGAGTTTTTGACCAGCAATTACGGATTCATCACCGATTACTTGGCAGAAGCCTTCCACTACCAGTTCAAGCACACGAATCGGTATGAGGAAGTGAGCAAGCGCATCCGGCTCGGCAAGTCGATTGAGGGGCGTGATGAGAAAGGCATCAAGAAAACCGTCTGCGCTTTCTTGAAGGTCTTGCATCCGAACGGGCCACCGACGGACGAGGAGTTCGAGGAATACGTGGCCTATGCCACCGAGTGCCGCCGCCGCGTCAAGGAGCAGATGAACAAGCGCAAGCCGGACGACGAGTTTGCGCGCATCAACCTGTCCTACTTCAAGGCCAGTGGCGAGGAGGTGGTGGTTTTCTGCCCTGAGTCGAAAGATGCGTCGGCAACGCAAGAGCCTGCGCGCCGTCGTTTGAATCAGGCGGATGGCCAGCCTGTTGAGGCAGTCGAGGTACAGCCCGCTGCGCAACCGGCGCCTGCTGCTGCGGAATCTCCAGTAGTGCCGACGTCGATATCACCGGTCCCGGCATCGGCTACGGTTGGGCCTTCCCCTGTTGATCTCAAGGAACAGCACTTCACCATCCTCTATGGCGATACCGGGCACAGCTATGAGTCGATCCTAGGCCCCTATCTCCAGGGCGCGAAGTCTGTCGTGATCGAAGATCCGTACATCCGGCTGCAACACCAGATTCAGAATTTCGTGCGCTTCTGCGAAACGGTGCTGAAGGCTGGAACCGTGAAGAAGATCAGCCTGATCACCGGCTACGACGACAAGACCCAGTTGGCCGACATCGCTGAGAAGCTCGATGAGTTGAAGCAGAGCCTGCTGGAATTGGATGTCGAGCTGGAAGTGAAGTTGAACCCGAACATGCACGACCGAGAGATTCGTATCGACAACGGCTGGGTGATCAAGATTGGCCGGGGGTTGGACTTCTTCCAAAAGCCCGGAGGGTGGTTCGAGGTAGGCGTAAATGATCTCAGTTTGCGTAAATGTCTTGAGACCAAGGTTGATATATTCAGGGTTGGAATAAATATTTGACCTGATTTTTCATAAATGAAATTCAGTTTAATTTTATTAATATGATTGTAAGAAATTTCAAGCACATATCATTTTGATGAGGCTGGCGGTTGCTGGCTTCGCGTGTTGATGCTCCGCAATGAAGCATCTTCCCTGGGTATGGCTGTATGAAAGAAAGATCCGATTGTCTGTACTGTGTTTTGGTTGTCGCAGCCTCCATCATCGCTGCGGTTGCTCGGTGTGCTTTGTCTTCGGGCAGAGAAGACATCGAACCCTTTAATTGATACTGCATTGGCATACGCACAAGGCCCGGCATCGTCCGGGCCTTGTGCGTTTGTGCCATAAGAAGCGAGGAAAATACGATGCATCTGGTTGAAACAATGGCTTATGCGGGTGCTAGGCCGTGGCATGGTCTGGGCAATAAGCTTGAACAGCACCAGCCCATTGAGGTCTGGAAGCGTCAGGCAGGCATGGATTGGCAGATCGAGGACTCCGAGGTCCGCTTCATTACGGGGAGCAGTGCCATCGGTGCCATCCACTCCTTCCCGGAGCAGAAGGTGCTTTATCGCTCCGATACCAGGGAGCCGCTGGCTGTCGTCTCCAAGCGGTTCAAGGTGGTCCAGCCGGGAGAGATCCTGGAGTTCTACCGTGACCTGACGCAGCACAGTGGCTTTGAGCTGGAGACGGCGGGGGTGCTCAAGGGTGGCAAGAAGTTCTGGGCCATGGCTCGGACGGGCCAGAGCACTTCGCTGAAGGGGCGTGACCGGGTGGATGGCTATCTTTTGCTTGCTACTGCCTGTGACGGCACGTTGGCCACCACGGCGCAGTTCACCTCGGTGCGCGTGGTGTGCAACAACACCCTGCAGATCGCTCTGGGAGACAGCAGCGGAGCCATCAAGGTCCCGCACCGCAGTCAGTTCGACCCGGATGCCGTGAAGCGGCAGTTGGGGATCACCGTCTCGACATGGGACAGCTTCGTGGCTCGCATGAAAGCCCTCTGTGACCGTCCAGTTGACCCCGATACGGTCGATGGTCTGTTGCGACGGGTGCTTACCTACCAAGGCCAGGGCAGCACCGCTGAGGTCGTCAACGAACAGGCGCTGGCCAGTGTCCGTGCCCTGTATGAGGGCGGCGGTAGAGGCGCTTTGTTGCCTTCCAGCCGTGCAACGGCCTGGGGCGTACTCAACAGCGTCACGGAGTACGTTGACCACCACCGACGAGCTCGTAGCGATGATCACCGCCGTGATGCGGCATGGTTCGGTGCTGGAGCTCAGCTCAAGCAGCGCGCGTGGGACGAAGTGATGAAGTTGGTGGCCTGATGGCAGCGCAGGCCTATCACATGACCACATCAAGGGCCGGATCCAATGAGGAGGAGAGCAGGATCCGGGTACGTGAGGACAGGACGATTGCGAGGGCGCTGCAGATCCTGCAGAAACGGGCATCGTTGCCAGGAGAGGTGCTGGGAGGAGCAACCCAGGGTGCATTGTTCTTCCGGCTACGTCTGGGGGGCGAAGACCGCGAGCATTTCGAGGTCGCCTTTCTCAACACGCAGTTCCAGCTCATCGCAGTTGAGCGGCTTTTCTCAGGGACGATTGATGCAGCCGAGGTCCATCCTCGGATCGTGGTTCAGAGGGCACTTGCCCACAATGCATCGGCGGTACTCATGGCTCACAACCATCCAAGCGGTAGCCTGCAGCCCTCTGCGTCAGATCGGGCAGTCACGGCGCGGCTGAAGGCTGCCTTGGACACCGTGGACGTGAGGCTGTTGGACCATTTCGTTGTCACCAGCCATGAGGTGGTCTCGATGGCCTCTCAAGGCATGGTCTGACAGAGCTGCAGCGATCAGTGCTGTCGCTTCGCCCATCCATCTTGCCCACATCGATAGCTTGAAATGAATGACCTGACCAAGGCCGCCCATCAAGGCGGCCTTTTCTATTCCGGAGATTGCCAATGAGCAAGCACACCGCGTTGCGTTTGGTTGATACGCGTTCACTGGATCGCCAGCAGTGGCTGGAGTTCCGCAATGGCGGCATCGGTAGTTCGGATGCCGCCACCGCCGTCGGGTTGAACCCTTACAAGAGCCAGCTGGAGCTGTGGCAGGAGAAGACGGGGCGCAAGCCGATTGAAGAAGTCCAGCCTGGACAAGAAGATCCTCGCTACTGGGGAACCCTGCTCGAACCCATGGTTGCCACGGCCTACCAGGAGCGCACGGGGAACCGGGTACGCCGGGTCAACGCCGTTCTGCAGCATCCGACCTTCCCGCACATGCTGGCCAACCTCGATCGAGAGGTAATTGGTTCCCCGGGGGTCCAAATCCTTGAGTGCAAGACAGCAGGGGAGTTCGGCTCTCGGCTGTGGAAAGACGGGGTTCCCGAGTACGTGCAGCTGCAGGTACAGCATCAGTTGGCAGTGACGGGGAAGCAGGCAGCAGATGTGGCAGTGCTGCTGTGTGGCCAGGCGCTGAGGATCCACCGTATTGAGCGAGACGAAGAGATCATCAGCCGCCTGGTGGTATTGGAGGCCCGGTTCTGGGAGCACGTCATCAATGACATTGAGCCACCAGCCGATGGCTCGGAGTCAGCGGCCAGGGCGTTGCGGAGCTTGTACCCAGGCAAGGACACCGTTGTCGATTTCAGTCAGGACCAGGAATTGGTCGAGACCTTCAGCAACCTGGTCTCGTTCACTGAGGCAGTTGCCGAGCAGGAGCAGCAGGCAGAACTGCTCAAGCAGACACTGCAGCAAGCCATGGGGGACGCTTCCATTGCCCGGTTCGGTTCACTGGGGGAGGTGATCTACCGCCGCAGCAAGGATGGCACGTCACTGGACACCAAGCGGCTCGCAGCAGAACACCCGGAGATTGCTGCGGCCTACACGGTCGTACGTCCGGGTTCGCGCCGCTTCCGGATCAACACCACGATCAAAGAGGTCACATCATGCTGAAGGGATTGGCTATCACGCCGCCCGTGATTGGGCGTATTTCCATCGGCCGGGTAGTGGAGCGCAATGGCAAGCGGCTACCTGAGAAGGACGATCAGTTCACCCTCACCAGCCAGGTCCAGAACCGAGAGGGCTGGGTGCTGCATCCACTGGATGAAGAGCTGCGGAAGGCATCGGAGGGGAACAAGCTGCGATCCATCCCGGTACGGCTGCTCTTCGACGACCCGACACTGAACCTTCGGGCGGACTACTCGCTGTTCAATCGAGAGAACGGAAGGCCGCTGTGCGTAGGCAACGGAGAGACCTGTCGACGTGCTGGGCCTGAAGGCATGGAGACGCTGCCATGCCCAGGGCCGGATGCGTGCCAGTTTGCCAATGGGGGCTGCAAAGCTTATGCACGCTTGAACGTGGTCATTGGGGACGGGGAAGGTGATGCGATGGGCAGCTTTGTCCTGCGTACCACCTCCTACAACACCATCCGGACACTCGCAGCGCGACTGCACTACCTCAGTGCGGTGTCAGGTGGTCGGCTGTCCTGCCTGCCCTTGGAGCTGAAGCTACGAGGTAAGTCCACCACGATGAGTTACCGATCAGCGATCTACTACGTCGATCTGGTGGTTCGGAGTGGTCTGACACTGGAGCAGGCTGTCGCAGAGGCGGTGGACCGACACGCCGCAAGAGCTGCGGCGGGTATCGACCAAGCTGCACTGGATGAGGCAGCGAGACAGGGCTTCGCAAATGGAGCCTTCGAGGATCTGGACGAAGACGTGCCGGCCGTGGTCGAGGAGTTTTATCCGTCAGGGCATGGCGAGGTTGCACAGGCTCCTGCGAAGGAAAGTCTCAAGGATAGGCTGGAAGCGCAAGCGTCTCGGTTGGTGTCGTAGGGGAGTAGTACCGGTACGGATCTGTATCAGGTACGGACAAGAGGCAGTTCAGGTCCTGAGCGGACATCGGATGGAACGGACCGGTTTGTGGGCGCAGAGGACGAGACATGCCAGGGAGCGAAAGCTCCCTGGCATGTAAGTGTTTGATTTTTCTTTGATCTGGTCGGTTGTGCGCATCCCTGGAAAAAACCTGGATTTTTTTTCCCTGTACCCCCAACAGCAGCATAGCGACACTGATCACGTCGGAGGCCAATCACCTTCGATAGGAAACCGGCCGGATTCCTTCCTGAAACGTTCAACACAACGAAGGAATCAACAAATGAAGCACATGACGTCCAGTCTGCGCCAGGGCGTAGACAAAAGCATGACTTTGGCCGAAGAGAACAACAGTGCTGGGAAAGCAGGCTGGCCGGATAGCCCGACGCTGCGTTTGAAGGAGCTGATCAAGCTGCTCCGTGTCAGCAGGAGCAAGGCCTACGAACTCATGAAGTCCGATCCGGACTTCCCGAAGGGCATTCCGCTTTATGACAGCGAACTGTCCCCGAAGTTCTACTG
Organism: Stenotrophomonas sp. YJH_SMC_64; assembly: GCF_059371375.1. Lineage (NCBI taxonomy): Bacteria > Pseudomonadati > Pseudomonadota > Gammaproteobacteria > Lysobacterales > Lysobacteraceae > Stenotrophomonas > Stenotrophomonas sp. YJH_SMC_64. Next base: position 161,962 of record NZ_JCAFUN010000005.1, read on the forward strand.
GACGCATGAGGCCATGGCATGGGCTGAAGGGCGTGCCGTCAAGTTCCGTCGTGCGAAGGAGGCGAAGTGATGATGACTAACTTCGTAAGCCACACCTCGCCGCTTGACGCACTCACGCACGCTCTGGGTGAGCAGTTGTCCAAGGGGAAGAACAAGCTTGAGCAGGATTTCAGGGAGGCCTATCCGATCCTGGAAGAGCACATAGCAAGGAAGATGCGCAAGAAGATCTTGGTAGATCAGTTCAATGCTGCGTACAAGCATGAGCTGAACCTGATTCAGTTCCGAAAGCTGCTCAAGGAGGAGCGTGCTCGTCGCCATGCGGATGGCGATGCTACCCGGTGCCAGAGTTGTGGACAGCTGTTGGTCGAGGCAGAAGATAACACCTCTGCTGAGACGACAGGGGAGGATGCATGATGACTACTAATCGGCAGCGTTATGCCCCCAAATATCCTCTGGAAACCTTTCACCATGTTGCTCGTGAGGCTGGTCTTGAGCTCCTCCGCAACGTGCAAGTTCCCGATGCCATGGTTGGCATGGGTCTTATCAATGCCATTTCGATGGCGTGCCAGGGGCTGATTGATGTCAAGTTGCCGACCGGACAGATCAGGCCCGTAACGCAGAACTTGATGCTTGTGGCTGAGTCTGGTGAGCGCAAGTCGACGGTGTTCGAGCTGCTGCAGGCACCTTTCCGCGATGCAGATACGAAGGCGATGACTGCGTTCAAGCAGCAGTCTGAGTGTTATGAGATCGAGCTTGGACTCTGGATGGCCAAGATGAAGGGCCTGAAGAGCGCGATCAGTAAAACGGTTGCCGGTGGTAAGTCTGTGGAAGCACTGGAGGCACAGCTGAAGGAGTATGCAGAAAAGAAGCCTCTGAAGCCTCGCCTTCGTTGCTTCCTCAGGCAAGACATCACGGCCAAGGCCATCATGGAAGCTGTGCAGGGTGATGGCGAATCCATCGCTATCACTACTGATGAAGGTCACATGTTGTTCAAGAGCGAGGCAATGGCGAATGTAGGCCTGCTCAATCGTCTCTGGGATTCACCAGGAATGATGCCGTTGGATCGTGCGGAAAACGAGCATCTGACTGCGATGAATCCGCGCGTTTCTGTGAGCATCATGACCCAGTACGAACCGCTCAAGCAGTTCCTCAATAGGCGAGGCTCTGTCGCAAAGGGGAGTGGACACTGGGCACGCTATTTGGTTGCGTGGCCTCGCTCCATGATGGGCTACCGGCGAATCGAGGACGTGGAGCCGGTATGGGAACATCTGCCGGCATTCCATGATCGGATCTCTGAGCTGTTGTACAAGTACAAGGAGCTGTCAGCTTCGGGAGTCATTACTCGTGAAGTGGTGTCCTTCTCCATCGATGCTAGGGCACGCTGGGTAGAGTTGGCATCAGAAACTGAGTCTTTGCTGCGCGACGGGGAGTACTTGAGTGATATCAATGACTTCGCGGCAAAGATCATGGAGATCGTGGCACGACTCGCTGCATCGATGCAGTACTTCAGTGGAGAGGGAGGTGACATCACCCTCGATACGATCAATCGTGCCTTCGACATCGTTCGGTGGCATGTTGATGAGTACAAGCATCTGTTCTCACCAGCGTTCGTAGTATCGCAGGATCAGGCCGATGCTCAAGCTCTGGATCGGTATCTGTATGCCAAGTGGTGGAGATGGATTTATTCGGATACGTACGTTCCCAAGAACCAGGTTTTACGCTGTGGACCTGTACGTAACCGAGCAAGGCTGAATGCAGCTATCTCGATTCTTGAAGGTCAGGGAGCAATTCAGGTCTGCAGTGGGTACCGGGACAAGAGGACGTATCTTCGCTTGATGAATCACTACTTTGACCGGAGGGCGCTGTAAGCAGTCTTTGTACCAAGGGAGCCCCGGCGATAGGCCGGGGCTTTTCTAACGTGGTCAGCAGATGTCATTGCGATTCTGCGACTTTGTAGCAGAATCGCGGGTGAGGTACTGGCCTCTGTCTGATTTTAAGTGTCTGAAGCTACCTGCGCTTCTTTACGACATTGAGCATACTGCGACTTCTCGGCGTCGGCCATCTCCTTAACGAAGCGTTGGCCGAGGTGGCGCTCAGGGGGCCTGGAAATGCCTTGATCACGCAAGCTGCGGTGGTCTACGCGGGTTGAATAACCGTTTTCTTCAAGGAACTGATTCTGGGTGTCCGCTACAAGCTTTCGCTGTGCAGTCACCTGCTGCTTCAACTCCATTGGGCTCTTTCCGCCACTATCCTTGCGGCATCCGCCTGCGGAAGGATTCTTGGCGTTGTAGCGGGCGAAGGTCTGTTCAGGTGTACGGGGGATGCCATCAGGCAGTCTGTCTGAGCACATCAGATGGATGTGCGGGTTCGGATCCCCACCGAGTTTTCCTTCAGGTGCATGGAGCGCGTACTGGTAGGGTTTGATCCCTGCGAGATTCTTTGCAAGCCGGTCGGCAAGTTCGACCTGCTGTTCAGTACTGAGCTCACTCGGAAGAGTGATTTCGTGTTCTCGGTACACTGCTCCGTTGGCACGCTCATGCTTGTCAGCAACGCTCCAGAACCGTTTCGGATCATCTCCTGCCCATTCGGGCATGTTCCCATGTCCTGTTTGGATAAGGTCCTTCTTGTCACTATGAGATCCTTTACGATCGATATAGTTGGCGTGCCTGCGTGCGCTGCCTTTCTTTCCACTTTTGATGCTGTAATGGAAGCTTGCCATTGCTGTATCACCCTTTCTCTAAGGAGAATAAAAAAGCCGACAAGAGTGATTCTTGTCGGCTACCGGTAGATACTCATGATCGAAGATTGTTGTGATTAGATAGAAAGGGTAAGTGCGCGTACCACACCCTGCCTGTAATCTATCGTAAGTTCTATTTGATTCTATTCCCTTCGATGCCTTTCGTTCTTCGTGTTGTTACTTCGAAGGACGGGAGTGAGTTTCTACATATGTATAAGGGTGATGCAAGTTAAAAATTACATTGCATGCGAGGTGGCTTGATCTTCGATATATTGAATAAGGTCTTCGCAAAACATGTTGATCTTTACCTCGTATTCGTTGCCTGCTACGAGATCGAAGTGAGAATGAGCTATGGTCATGTGTTTCAGGTAGGCGAGCTGAAATTTCATGAATGCTTCCATTCGGTTGTTGCGTCCGAATAGTAATGATAAGACGATGCAGTATCGATGATAGAGAGTAATCATTGCGCCTTGCGGAATGTAATCCTCTTCATACAGCTCTCCGATGTCTCTTGATGGATCCAGGTGGCTCAGTAGACGAGATACCGTTTTTTCACTAGAGATCTGCCCTTTCCAGTAGGGCGTGTACTTCGTTTTTATCTTCTTTTGTATCTTTATAGCTGATATGGCTGCGATGCAGTCTGCCATTGAGATATTGACGGCCTCGGGATCTGTTCTGTGCCACTCGTGGAAGACATAGGCATGCAGAACCTTCTGCGTTTCGTCAGCTATGTTTGGGATTTCGCTGGATCTAAACTCTTCACCAGTGGCTTGGTGAACCAGACGTGCCAGCTCCTTTGCATGGGTTTTCAGGAAAGAGTGAATAGCTGCGAGTGATGTGACAGGTCGCAATAGGTCATCGCTCTCTGACGGTGAGGAGAGGGCGTGAGCGAAGAGTGGCTCTATCTTGTATTTACTTAACGCTTCGTTTTCTGATTCGATAATTCGTTGATACTCGCCAACGAAGTGCAAGAATGGAAGGTTTATCAAGTAGATGTATAGTCTTTCGTGGATGGGGGCGGCTTCTTTGCTGGTCAGGAGTGATGAGGGTTGATAGCTTTCTATTTGATGTGCGCCAAACATAAAAGCGCTTGCTATGGCTTCATCATCGCCGGCGAAAGCTATGTAGATGGGATCAATAAGTTCCTTTATTTGTCTGGCGTAGTATTCAAGGAGTTTCGAAGGCGTGAGCTTGTTGGTGTGTATGTGCTTAAGTATCTCCTCGTCGATCTCACGCTCAAGTGTGGACATGAGATAGGAGACTGCTTTGATGGTTTTTTCGTTTCTTGGGGTGTTGCGTTCCGTCCAGTGCTCGAAGGTGGCTTGGGATGGCCCTGGGAGGGAGATTCTTTCGAAAAGTTGTCCCTTAAATGATCTGTTGCTGCGATAGAGAAGCTTGATTGTTTTGATGGTCGTGATTGGTAGTTTTGAATTTATCGATGGTATTTCTATATTAAAGTTTGATTTGATGAAATTGATCGCCCCCTCTAAATTCTCTTTAGTTATTTCCTCTCTGTATATGGCTGGATTGGATTTTTGGCTGCCTTTTGGCTCATGTGGGGGCGTGCGGTTGAGCTCTTCTAAAAGTTCGTTGATGCTTCCAGTTGCTGATTGATCTGTTAATTGATCTTTTTCGAAGTTAAAGCGCGGCTTATACTTCCCTGGTTCGATGTTGCTGTCTTCCATTTTCAACCACCATCCTTTTGGTTGTGTATAGTGTTTGATGATCGCTATTTCGCCGATCCTTGTCAGCGCACCTGCAGAAGGTCGCCCCACTTCGTTGTATAGCTGGGCGACAACGAATGCAATATGGGTCGCCATTGAGCGTTGATAGTCACGTTGGACTGCTCTCCAAGTCTGGCTCCACCAACCCGCCAGCCCACGTTGCCTACTCCCACAGTGCCTCTGCCGAACTTCGCATTGATCTGGTCCAGCACGGCCATGGTGCGTTCGGCTTTCTCGTTAGGGCCAACGAAGAGGTCTGCCTGACGGGCTTCAGCCTGTACCAAGTTGGTCAGACCCACACCTCCACGTTTATAGGCCTGGATGCCTTGGCCACGGTCTGCCTGATCCATTATCGACTTGGCCAGGCGTCGCACTGTCCGTAGGACTTCCCCTGTGTCCTGCGTAGGAAAGGGGAAAGGTGCGGCTCTGCTGGCATGGAACGAATCGCCCTTGAAGGGGTTGCCGTCCAGCCAGACCCACAGTGCACCTGCCGCTTGGCCTCGCTTACGTAACTTCTCGCAGGCCACGCTGCAGAACGTGGCCAGGGCCTCCATCGGGTCGGTCACGTCACGACCAAAAGTACGGCTGACCACCAGTTGCTGGCGTTCGGGTTCTTCCAGTTCCAGATCGCTGCAGGGAATTCCCCGCAGCTCCATTTGGGTGCGGGCCAGAACTACCCCATAGTGCGCACGAACATGGTCGGTGGGGAGTGCGGCCAAATCTGCAGCAGTTCTTACCCCTTCGCCTGCCAGGCGTTCGGCGTAGCGCCTACCCACTCCCCACACATCCTCGACGGCCAGAGCGTTGACGTTCTGTGCGGTGGCATGGAAGACGGCCAAGGAGCCCGCATGGACGGCACGCTTGGACTGGTCCTTGGCGAGCTTGTTGCCTGCCTTGGCCAGGGTGCGTGTGGCACCCAGGCCAGCGCAGCAGGGAATGCCCACCCATTGCAGGATGCGTTGGCGTGCTTCCAGGCAGGCCGCAAGAGGGTCTTTGAGGCCTTCCAGGTCGACGAAATTTTCATCGATTGAATAGATCTCCACCCTGGGGAAGAGATCCTGCAGGATCGTCACAATCCTGGCTGACAGATCCCCGTACAGCGCGAAGTTGGCTGACCTGACGAGGACCTGTTTTCTGATGTCCTTGGGGACCTGGAAGATGGGCATACCCATCTTCAATCCCAAGGCCTTGGCCTCTGGCGACAGGGCGATACAGCATCCATCGCCATTGCCAAGCACAACAGTGGGCTTGCCTCGCAGCTTGGGGTCGAAGACCCGCTCGCATGAGACATAGAAGGTGTTGCCGTCGATAAGTCCGTAGCGCATGCGGGCACGGTACGGGGCTCATGTATCAGGAGCTGAGATCAGAGGTGCTGGGTGATGGACCAGCGAACCACACCCCAGATTTCCAGCTCGACATCCTCTGGCACGATGATGGAGGGATATCCGCTACCGCTGGCCAGGACCATGCAGTTGTTACGTATGTAGAGCTTCTTGCAGACGAAGCCGCCCTCCCACAGGGCCACGACAGTGTGCCCAGGCCGTGGGCTGATCGAACGATCGACAACCAAGAGATCGCCGTCGTGGATACCGAAATCGGCCATCGACCCGCCGCAGTCGGCCTGCACAAGGAACGTAGCTGGTGGGTTAGGCACCAGCTTGGCGTTGAGGTCCAAGCGGTCCTCTTCCCGGAAGAAGTCTTCGGCAGGGCTAGGAAAGCCGCAGGCTGCAGTCGAGGCCAGAACAGGTAGGTGTAGGGATGGCAAGCCGTCCCGGACAGGTAGAGCTATCGCAGGCAGAGTCATCATTGGTATGGCGCTCCATAGTCGTGAGTTGGAGCTAGATGTAGGCTTGTTAGTTATATTACTAACAAGTCATTTGAGGCAAGCAATTGAGGAGCAAAGTGGCCTCGACCTGGCTGGTAGGGCGGCTCCCAACTCCGCACTGATACTCCTTTTTCAGCCGGGCGGCGAGAGGAACCCATGGGCTCTAATCATTACGTATCATCGACTTACCCGGGTTCACCCCCGTTTTCACGGACACTTACAAGAAGGCCGATCGAGGCCATGAGGAGTGTTCATGTCAAAGCGTCGCAAGTTCAGTGCCGAGTTCAAGCGTGGTGCGGTGGAGCAAGCCAGGCGGCCAGGTGTCAGCTGCGCCCAGGTGGCCCGTGAGCTGGGCATCCGCGACAGTCTGCTGACCCGCTGGAAGCGGGAGGCGGAGACGGTGGGGAAAGCCGCCTTTGCGGGTACCGGGAGCCCGCGTGACGAGGAGGTGGCCCGGCTCAAGCGTGAGCTGGCCCGGATCACCAAGGAGCGGGATTTTTTGCGCGAAGCGGCGACGTTCTTTGCCAAGGGATCATCTTGAGGTATCAGGTGATCGAGCGTTGCCGCGATGAGTTTCCGATTCGCCTGATGTGCCGCTGCCTGCGGGTTTCGACCAGCGGCTACTACGACTGGAGCAAGCGCTTGCCCAGTGCCCGACAGCGCGACAATGAGCGCTTGCTGGGCCGTATCCACGCGCTGCATCAGGACAGCCGGGGCACGTTGGGTGCCGGCCGCATGCAGGAAGATCTGGTCGAGGAAGGGCTGACGGCCAGTCGGAACCGGGTTGCCCGGCTGATGGCGGCAGCGGGCCTGCAAGGCTGGCCGCGCCCGAAACGGCGTGGTCAGCGCGCCCAACCGGCACTGACGCCGCCGGGCGTTCGCAATCTGTTGGAGCGTGATTTCAGCGCCTCGGAGCCGGAAACCAAGTGGGTGACTGACATTACCGAGATCAAGACCCAGCAGGCCAAACTGTATCTGTGCGTCGTGCTGGACCTGTTTGATCAGCGCATTGTGGGTTGGTCCATGCACCACCGGCAGGACCGGCAGATGGTGATCAGGGCCGTGCAGATGGCGGTTTGGCAGCGTCAGGAGCAGCATCCGCTGATCCTGCATTCCGATCGCGGCAGCCAATTTCGTAGCGGTGATTACCAGGATTACCTGGCCGCCAATGGCCTGCTTTGCTCGATGAGTGCTGTGGGGCATTGTGGTGACAACGCCGCCTGCGGAGGCTTCTTTGGCCTGCTCAAACGCGAGCGGATCTATCGCACAACGTATCCAACACTCGATGCCGCCCGGTCCGATGTGTTCGAATACATCGAGCGCCGCCACAACCCCAGGATGCGACGGCGACGGGTCAAGCAGGATCAGAAGTTTTCAGCCCTTTCCAAACAGTCCGTGATTTCGGGGTAGAACCCGTTGAGAGCATTGGGTGAAAGGAGGATCGGAGCAAAGGCCGGCTTACTTCAATCGCGGCTGAACGATGATCTTCACCGCCGACTCATTGTTGTGGATCAGGGTGTCGAAGCCTTGTGAAACCAGGTCGTCCAGCTGGATGCGCTGGGTGATGAAAGGCTCCAGGTCGATCTTCCCCTGTTCCACCAGCTTGATGGTTTCCCGATGGTCGTTGCAGTAGGCGATGGTGCCGCGCACGTCCAGCTCCTTCATCACCACGCTGTGCACGTTGATGGTGGCCGGATGGCTCCAGATCGACACGATCACCACCACGCCGGTGGGCTTGGTCGCGGCCACCAGGGCGTCCAGCACCTTGTTCACGCTGGTGCATTCGAAGGACACGTCCACGCCCTTGTCGCCGGTGAGCTTCATCGTTTCCGCCACCACATCCACTTCGGACGGGTCCAGGATGTGATCGGCAACGCCGGATTCGCGGGCTTTCTCTTTCCGCTTGGCGCTCAGCTCGGTGATGATGACGGTCAGGCCCTTGGCTTTCAGGATCGCCGACAGCAGCAGGCCGATCGGGCCGGCGCCGCCGACCAGGGCCACGTCGCCGGCCTTGGCGCCGCTGCGGGTATAGGCGTGGTGGCCGACCGACAAGGGTTCGATCAAGGCGGCATGGTCCAGTGGGATGTCGCTGGAAATCGGGTGCACCCAGCGGCGCTTGACCGCGATCTTCTCCGACAGGCCGCCGCCGCGGCCGCCCAGGCCGATGAAGTTCATGTTTTTCGACAAGTGGTAGTTCTCGCCCGGCCCCGTGGGCACGTCGTCGGCCACGATGTAGGGCTCGACCACCACGTGCTGGCCGACTTCGATGTCGTCCACGCCTTCGCCGACGGCATACACCACGCCGGAAAACTCATGGCCCATGGTGACGGGGGCGGACTCCCCGGAAATCGGGTGCGGATGGCCGCAGGGCGGAATGAAGATCGGCCCTTCCATGAACTCGTGCAGGTCGGTGCCGCAGATGCCGCACCAGGCCACTTCGATGCCTACGGTGCCCGGCGCCACGACGGGTTCGGGGATGTCTTCGATGCGGATGTCGCCGCGGTCGTAAAAACGTGCTGCTTTCATCGGTCAGACTCCGTGCTCGTGAATTCCTGTGGTCGTTGCCGGAGCGCCTCGCCCCTTGCCGGGGAGTCGCTCCGGAAGCCTCCCGCTCAGCGCAGGTGATGCACTTCCTGCAGGCCATAGACCTGCACCGGCAGATCTTCCTGGCGCGCTTTCAACTGCAGCGCCAAGTATAGCGAGTAGTGGCGCGACTGGTGCAGGTTGCCGCCGTGGAACCACATGTTTTCCTGCTGCGTGGGCTTCCACATGTTGCGCTGTTCGCCTTCCCAGGGGCCGGGGTCCTTGGTCGTGTCCGAACCCAGCCCCCAGACCTTGCCGACCTTGTCGGCCACTTCCTGGCTGACCAGATCGGCGACCCATCCGTTCATCGAGCCATAGCCGGTGGCATAGACGACGAGGTCGGCGGGCAATTCGGTGCCGTCGTCCAGCACCACGGCGTTCTCGGTCAGGTGGCTGATGTCCTTGCCCGACTGCAGCTTGATGCTGCCGTCGATGACCAGATCGCAGGCGCCGACATCAATGTAGTAGCCCGAAGCGCGGCGCAGATACTTCATGAACAGGCCCGAGCCGTCGTCGCCGAAGTCGAGCATGAAGCCGGCTTCCTCGAGCTTGCGGTAGAACTCGGCGTCGCGCTCGCGGATGCGGTCGTACAGCGGGATCTGGAAGTCCGCCATGATGCGGTAGGGCAGCGAGGCGAAGATCAGGTCGGCCTTCTTCGTCGTCACGCCGTTGGCGACGGCGCGCTCGGAATACAGGGCGCCCAGGCCGATGTCCATCAGCGAATCCGAGCGCACGATGTGGGTGGAGGAGCGCTGCACCATCGTCACGTCGGCGCCGTGTTCCCACAGCGCGGCGCAGATGTCGTGCGCGGAGTTGTTGGCGCCGATCACCACCACCTTCTTGCCGCGGTAGGCATCCGGCCCCGGGTGCTGCGACGAATGCTGCTGCACGCCCTTGAAGACGTCCTGGCCCTCGATCTTCGGCACGTTGGCCTTGCCGGACATGCCGGTCGCGAACACCAGGTGCTTCGGCCGGATGACCAGCGTCTCGCCGTCGCGCTCCACCGTCACTTCCCATTCCTTGCGGGCCGCGTCGTAGCGGGCCTTCACGCAGTTGGTGGAAGACCAGTAATTGACTTCCATGACCTTGGTGTACATCTCCAGCCAGTCGCCGATCTTGTCCTTGGGTGCGAACACCGGCCCTTCTTGCAAGTCAGCCGCCTGCAGCCACGCTTGGGTCGCCTCCACCGGACACAACCGCGACAGCGCCGGCACCTTATAGGTGACGCCGGCCGCCTGCCGATCGCCCTTGCTGCGCGGCAGGAAGCAGGTCATCCCCTGTCCCGGCACCAAGGTGAGATGGGCCACTTCCAGACGCAGCAGTTCATCGCCACGGAAGCCACGCCAGAATCCGAGCAGCACCAGCGCTCGGTCCCGCTGGTAGCGAAGCGCCGCCGCACCGTCACCCCGGGCATGTGCCGCGGCGATCGCTGCAGCCAACCAGTCATCGAGCTCGACCAGCCGGCGGATCTGGAGCGGCGCGGCTTGCTTGACTTGGCCTGGGTGCAGGGTCTGCGCATAGGCGGCCAGGTACCGGGCGATGCTGTCAGGTGTGGCTGGGAGGTGGCCTTGCCATTCGACTTCAAAGTGCCGCAGCGCCGACGCATAGCTGCGCACCGTGTTCTGGCGCGTGGCCGCATCGAGGTAGCGGTCCACTTCGGTCACTGGTGCGCGGCCTCCACAGAAACCGGCTGGCGCAAGGTCGACAGGATGGTGCATTCAGCACGCTGCCCTCCGTGGCAACCGGCAATCACTCGTTCCAGCTCGCCGGCCATGCGCTGCAGGTCGGCCATCCGCGCACGCACGTCGGCCAAGTGGCTGCGGGCCAGCCGATCCACATCTGCGCATGAAAGGGCCTCATCCCCGGCCAACTGCAGCAAGCTGCGGACCTCTTCCAAGCTGAAACCCAGGTCCCGACCGCGCGCAATGAAGCGCAACCGTTCAATGTCCGCCGGGCCATAGACCCGGTAGCCATTGCCCGAGCGCCCCGGGCGCGGCAGAAGTCCGATCCGCTCGTAGTAGCGGATCGTCTCCAGGTGGCATCCGCTGGCATCGGCAGCCTCACTGATTTTCAATCGTAGTACGCTTGACTCCGTAGTAGCTACAGACTTTACCCTCACAGCCTGTGCCATGCCAGCCCCGCCCGGCGCGGCTTCCCTGCGACTGGAGAATGATCCGATGAGTGACTGCGGCTGCCATCACGAGGCCAAGAACGCGCAGGAGCGCCGCGTGCTCTGGATTGCCCTGGCCTTGAACGCGGCCATGGCCGTGATCGGCGGCATTGCGGGCTGGATCGCCCACTCCACCGGCCTGTTGGCCGACGCCCTGGACATGCTCTCCGACGCCACCGCCTATGCCATTGGCCTGGTCGCCATCGGGCGCACGGCCCGCTTCAAGGCGAACGCAGCCTGGGTCAGCGGTAGCGTACTGATGGTGCTGGGCGTGGGTGTGCTGGTGGAGGTCGGCCGTCGAGTGATGTACGGCGCCGAGCCGGTGAGTGGCTGGATGATCGGCACGGCGCTGCTATCGCTTGTGGTCAATATGACCGTGCTGCGCATGCTGGCGCCGCTGAAGTCCGGCGAAGTACACCTGCGGGCGACTTGGTTGTTCACCCGCGCCGATGTCGTGGCCAACGTCGGGGTGATTCTGGCCGGCCTGTTGGTGTGGTGGCTGGCCAGTCCGTACCCGGATTTCGTGATCGGCGCCTTGATCGGGCTGTATGTGATCAAGGAAGCCGTCGAGATCCTGGGTGATGCCCGCCGCGCACGTGCCGACGCACGCAAGACCCCTGCATGACCGCCCTTGGCCCGCTGCGGATGTGCCTACGCTGGCTGCTGCTATCGCAGCTGGCCGTGGGCTTGCTGGTCCAGCCGGTCTTGGGTATGGCGAGCGAACTGCACGTTCACGCTCATCGGGCCGCTGCCGCCCATGGTCCGGGAGCGGCCGCACCGGCACCTGAGCGTGGTATTGGCGCCGCCTTGCACCGGCTTCACCAACTGGCGCTGTGCTGCAGCCAGGCCGCACAGCCCCCTGAGATCCTGCTGACCGTTGCGAACATCGGCTCGCATCGGCCAGCGATGCAAGCCAAAGCGAGCACGTATCCGCACGCGCACCCGGTCGCGCCGTTTCGGCCCCCGATCGCAGGGTGATGTCCGCCGGCAGCGCCAGCCTAGCCAATCGATTGAGGTGGCAGGCGGCGACGGACGGTACATCGCGATGGTTCGATGCCAATGGTCAATTGGTGGCGACTGCGTATTGTTGGAGAGACGGTGGTCCGGATGGGCAAACGCACGGGGACTGCCTGTATGGCGAGGGTGCGGTGATTGCGCTGACCGAGATCGGCCGCACGCAGCTCGAAGGGCTCGTCGGCCCCCGCCGGGTCGAAACCGTGGCTCGGCGTGCTCGATCACATAACGCCCAGAACCAAGAGCGATTCGCTGCTTCGAGACCGCCCGACGATCCAGGATTACCTGAATAGTGCCGTTCGTCTTGTGCCGATATCTGAATCGCTTCCCCGCTAGCACTGAATAGTTGCATCGCCACCGGTCACATGCCTGTGATTCAACGCGGCTGGGAAGGCCGTGCTCATCTCCCCCGGCTGTTCTCGAAGGTCCGCTTCTGGCCGAAAGCGGACATCGGTGCCATGCCAAGAGTCCAACTGGCTGGCTGCTGTGACCACTTCGTTTGGCGGCGCTGTCCAACTGCTTGGTTGTTAGTAGCATGACCTGAGCAGGAACCGATGGGTCGCTACACAACTAGCCGAGGCCGGGGTCGAACTGTCGGCGGGCAGCGTGCACGATAGCTATGGCAGCACGCTGGCCGAGACGACCAATGGGCTGTACAAGGCCGAGGTGATCCATCGGCATTCGTGGCGCAATCGCGATCAGGTGGAGCTGGCTCCACGCTGGACTGGGTGTACTGGTACAACCACCAATGACTGCTGGGGCCGATCGGGAACATCCCGCCAGCGGAAGCCGAAGCGGCTTACTATCGGCAGCAAGCCGGTCAGGCCAAAGCGGCCTGAATCAAATCCAGTGCCTCCAAGAAAGTCGGAGCGGTTCAGTTACACAAAAAACCCTGCACACGCTCACCTATGGACGAAGGTTGTCGATTAGGTTTGTGACTGACGATGGCTCGCACTGAACTGTTGCGGCGTGACGGCCATTGATCTCGACATTGACCCCCGCCTCCCTGGCGCCACTCTCACTAGTCTGGTCGAAGATACTGTAGACCGTATTTCCCGTAGGAATCCTGACCGTTTCCATCGACGAGGTTCGCGCCACTGAAACCATGCTGTGGAGGACAGAGAGGTTCATCTCGGGCTTCTGCGTACGTCGCGCGAAGATGTATCGCAGCTCCGAGCCAGAATCGCAAAGCGCTACCTGCTTCTGGTTCGTGGTGGTGCAGCTAAAGATCAGCCGCTCAGCGTTTGTGCATGTCGTCGCATCAGTTGATAGCGATGTGTATGCAGGCTCCACAGGTGACTGCATGGAGCCGGCACTGTAAGGTGCAATACACTGACCAGACTCACATATCCGGTCACCCTTGCAGTCAGTATCCTTTCCGCATTGCGAGAATTCCGGCTCTTGCAAAGGGAGCTGAGATTCCTGCTGCTGCATTGCGGGGGGCGTGGCAAGTGACGGATTTGGAAGATCTACCGGCAGGTCAAGCCCGAGCGCGCGTCTGACCACGAAAGCGGCTTCTTTACCGACCCCGCAGCTCTCCAGCGTGTCGACCAGTGCCCCATTCCATTCCCGGTCCGGAAGCTTCTCGCCCCGAACATAGTCGTCGATCTGTTTGGTGCTGAACTTTCCTTTCAGTTCCTTGTACGAGCACGAGCACAGTTCTTTCGGGATGCCCTGAGCGGAACAGCTGGCCACATATCTGCTTCGCGATTTTCCATCGCATGCCACAAGTAGCATCGAAAGGATCATCGTCATGATGATGATTGTTGTGTTCTTTGCCATTTAGTTCACCTTTTCGATGCCAATACCAGACCCAGTACGCCAAGTAGAACAATGCCGCCGAGTATCTTTCCAAGCGACGGGAAGATGATTACAGGCCAGACAAATGATTTGCCCAGGTTGTATGCAAAGCCCCTGTAAGCGTCGTCGCCCCACCAGTTTCCGTAGAAAGCGAAGATGATTGCAATGATGAAATAAATTACGGCCAGTTTCTTCACGGTCATTCCTTGATTTTTAAGCTGTTTCTTAGATACTAGGCGATCCACTCAAGAAGTGCGCTCTCGATATTATCGTCAACTTCATCCAGAAATCCGGGAATGGCATCCGTGGGCAGATATGCGTCTGTTGCCTCGCGCATGAAGACCAGGAACTCGTTGCCGAACGCGGTCACTGGGTAGAGCTCCATAAGCGCGGGCGAGCGGATGGAATGCTCGAACTCATCAATCAAGCCGGAGGCATCCCGTTCTGATATCAGGAGCTTGTATCGGCTCCATCTACGCATGAATTCGTTGAAGAATCCCGAATTCCTTAGCTCCTGCTGGATGATCTCCATCTTGTGGAGGCCTCTGATGGCCTTGAGGCCACTGACTTCGATGATGCATTCGATCAGCATGGCAGTCGCAGTAGCTGCTGCGATCTCATCCGCATAATCACGCGCGTCCGGAATGTTTGCTCTGATCAAATGCTCAGCGGCGGCGATTGAGTATGTAAGGAGCTCAAAGCGAATGGCGTCGCTCGTCCAGAGTGAACGCACGTCGCGAGGAACCGCGCTGTCTGATTCAATCCATTCTCCAAGCGAGAGGGATATCGGCAGCAGCAGGTTAGCAAGCTGCATGACCGCTTGCTCCGCTCCTTCAGTGGCCCTGATTTTCTTTCCTATATTTTGCTCAAAAGTCTTGTAGTAGCCCTTTTCCAGCAGCGTGATGGCTCTATGTCCTGTTCCGGCAGAAGCCGGGCGCTTGTACCTGGTCTCGCGCGGCGCATTGGCACGGCGCTGCTGACAAAAGGCATTGAAGAGATCAAAGAAATGATGGACTTCGTCTGAGTCAGGTACGTTCAGTTTCCCAAAATCATGCCCATTGACTTTGATCCTGCTCTTATAAGCCTCGATGCTTTCGATCTTTTCCACTTGGACCGAGCAGAGGGATTCGAAGACCGCCTTGAATCTGACCTCATGCTCTGTGATAAGCACGCCCTCTTTGGCACTTCCAAAGACGGTGTCGTCGATCAGCGCGATGACATTGCGCGGGTTTAGCCCTCGGCCGTAGCTTTCCAGAGCACCACCCAGCTTTTTCTGCGGGATGTTGGGAGCGACATGTATCTTCTGGAAGAACTCGTTGTCCGGTGCATGCCGCTGAAGAAATTCCAGCAACGACCTGTGTTCGTCTTGCTCCGGAATAGGTGGTGGTGAAGCGGCCGGTTTGGCAGATTGCTTCCCGCGCTGCTGATCAAACCGAGCCCGCTCACTCTGATCTTTAAGAATGGCGTAGGCCGCGTTCAGTTCCTTCATTTTTTCCGTGGCCCAAGCGAGGGTCTCGGAATCGGAGCTGGCATAACGATCTGGGTGATACTGGCTCCTCCGTCCCTTGTACGCGAGATCGATTTCGTCGATTGACGCACTGGGGCGGATTCCCAGCACTTCGTAATAATCCTTTTCCAACATGCATCCCCCCTGATGCTTCCTTTCTCGCCTTTGACTTTTCGTCAAAATTGTTTGGAAGAATAGCATCAATGATGAATGGAAGGGGGGATTCCGTTTTTTGGGGGATCCCAAAGCAGATTTAGGTAGCCATGCCTGTTTTGCATCGACGTGAGGCTTTGTTGCATCTTCGGTCCGCCCAATTGGCTGGAGCGGTTGATCAGTGCGTCCCGTACTTGCAGCTCCGTTACCTGCCGTTCGAAGGTGCAGCGCCGCCGCAGTCGGCCTGTACCAGGAACGTTGCTGGTGGGTTGGGTGCCAGCTTGGCATTGAGATCCAAGCGATCCTCTTCCCGGAAGAAGTCTTCAGCAGGACTGGGGAAGCCGCAGGCGAC
Organism: Stenotrophomonas sp. YJH_SMC_64; assembly: GCF_059371375.1. NCBI lineage: Bacteria > Pseudomonadati > Pseudomonadota > Gammaproteobacteria > Lysobacterales > Lysobacteraceae > Stenotrophomonas > Stenotrophomonas sp. YJH_SMC_64. Next base: position 177,827 of record NZ_JCAFUN010000005.1, read on the forward strand.
AGTGCTACCGAGAACGGGTAGAGGTAGGGACGATGAGGCGTCCCGGACAGGCCAGACTGTCACAGGCAAGGTTTTCATGGGCGTCGATGGCCAAAGCCGTGAGCTATGGCGCGATGGGAGTTGTGTTAGTAATATTACTACTTCCCATCTGCCCGTCTGTCCACCCCCATCCTAGTGAGATGGGGGTAGAGCCCTGTTCAACTTGTCGTGGGAGATCCAGAGATTGAGTCGAGGCCGGATGTCTTGAACACTATTCGTGTCGGTCTATGGGCTGACTAGAGCAGTCCGGAGCAGGTCTGGGGAGGATGAAATCAGCCCATGCCTGCATCATGGGGCGTCGTTGCTCCAGCAGATCGGTGCGGTGATAGGCAGCTTCGACCTTGTTTTGGACAGTGTGGGCCAGCGCGCGTTCAGCAAGATCCCGAGCATAGCCTTCCTCGCTGCACCAGTCGCGAAAGCTTGACCGGAAGCCGTGCGCGGTGGCTATCCGCTTGTCGCTATCGCTGTGGGCCTTCAGGCGGCGCAATAGCGCAGTTAGGGTCATGTCCGAGAGGACTGTTCGGGAATGGATCGATGGGAAGACCAGATGATCGTGCTTGCCTACCTGTACCTGCAGCAAAGTGATGGCTTGCTCAGAGAGTGGGACTCGATGGGTCTGGCTGGCTTTCATGCGATCGGCAGGAATGATCCAGACTTTGTTGCGCAAATTGACCTCATCCCAAGTCATTCCCCTGACTTCGCCAGAGCGCGCAGCGGTCAAGATCAAAAACAGCAGCGCACGTTTGGTGACATCTAGCTCGTATGTATCCACCAGTCTGGTTTTGACAAACGCCGGGATGTCAGTCCAGGGCATGGCAGGTTGGTGCTCTTGTCGGACCGTCTTGCTGGGTTGTACCGGTAGCAGATGGGTGACTACATCCACAGGGTTGGCTTGGTTGAACCCGTGCGCCCAGCCCCAGGCCATCACGGCATGCAAACGCTGCTTTACCCGGGAAGCGGTCTCCGCTTTTTCCAGCCAGATCGGGCGCAAGACATCGGCCATATGACGGGGCTGAAGTTGGTCCATCGGCAAGGAGCCGATCTTGGGGAAGGCGTACTCGGTAAGCGTGTTGATCCACTGCTGGGCGTGCTTGGCATTCTTCCACCCTGGCTTGAGTTCGGCATGTACCTGTTCTGCCGCCTCTTGGAAGGTTGGCATCACGGGTGCAGCAACTGCGGGCGCCTTGGTCGCCAGGGGATCTTGCCCAAGTGCAATCTCTTCGCGCATTTCGCGAGCCAGCTTGCCGGCAAGGGCGATGCTCACATGCGGGTAGCTGCCGAGGCCTGCATTGCGGCGTTTGCCAGTGGCAGGGCTCACGTAGCGTAGGACCCACTTACCTTGCCCCTTCTTTGTGCGTGAAGGATGCAGGCTTAGGCCGGGGACTCCGCCGTGTGGCAGTGCTGTGCTCCCGGGAGTGGTGCTTCTGGCTTTGATGTCGGTAAGCAGTGCCATGGGTGTCTGGTATGCCATCTGGTATGCCATCCAGTATGCCATCTGGTATGCCATTTCGCGTTGGGTGGTGATGGCTGTTGCTGGACGGTGCTGGATGATGTCACTTGTAAGCCATTGAAATTAAATGGCAAATATAATTTATTTGCGATGCCGCTGGATTTCCTTGGACGGATCTATGGCAGTCCCCCTCTCCGCCAGATAAAAGAAAAGGGCTGCCGAAAGGCAGCCCTTTTCTTTTATCTGGCGCGGGACACGACGCGCGTTTCGCGCGTCGCCCCACACGTTGCGTGGCAACGCGTGGGCCCCTCCCTTTGCCTGCCTCTCCCCGCCCCTGTCGGGGCAGCCCCTCAACAGAGGGACTTGTTTCACCCGGCGATTCCCTGTGTGGCGGATGCAAGTCATTGCTTGGATGAGTTCGGTGATCATCCCCTCGACTGGAGAGGGCTGCCGAAAGGCAGCCTTTCTTCTTTCATCTGGCGCGGGAACGCGACGCGCGTTTCGCGCGTCGCCCGAGACGTTGCGCCGCTCGTTGCCCGCTGGGTGCATCCACGCACGGCGTGGAAGGCAAGGCCATTCGCACAGGGTGGGGATCCATGCCCTGTGCGAATGGCGTGTGCTCAGAACGTGTAGCCCAGCCCCAGCTGTATGCCGTTCTGGGTCTGGCCGTCGCGCCGTTCGCCCACGTAATCAACCATCACCGACAGGCGCTTGCTGGCACGGCTGGTCACGCCCAGGTTCCAGGCCAGGACCTGCTCACCGACGGGCTGGCTGCTGGCACTGAACAGCAGGTCCGGGGCGGCGGCGAAGCCGTTGCTGTAGCGGGCCTGGGTATCGCCCAGCTCCTTCTGCCAGACCACGCGGGCACGGGGGGTGATGCGCTCGCCGTTGTTGCCGTCGAAGGTCTTGAACAACTGCAGGCCAGCGCCCACCCGGATGCTCTCCAGGCTGCCACTGCGGCCGACCAGTGCGGCCGCGTCCTGGCCTTCATTGAACCGCGTGGCCGAGGTGCGCGTGTAGTCGATCACCGGCAGCAGCGGCTGGATCACCACGCCGTTGCCGGTGGTGAACGAGAACGCATGCTCCACGCGTGCGGAAATCGCGTCGTTGCTGTACTTCGCACGTAGCGGTCCCTGCAGGCCTTCAATGCCCTCGATGCTGCGACGGGTGTCGTGGCGAAGATCGGTGTAGCGGACGGCGGCGGACAGGTAGCCACGCGAATAGAGCGCGTCCACGTAGCCGCCGATATCCAGCGCGCGGACATCGCCGCTGAATCCTGCACCTTCGCTGGACCGGGTCGACATGTCGGCCGCGGCAAGGCTCACGCCCAGTGTCACGCGGTCGTCTGCCAGACGGGTATCGGCACCAAGCGCGATGCCGCCGATGGTGTGGTTCAGGCCGGCGACGCCCGCACCACCCTCGATACGGCCATGGCTGCCGAACCCGCGCGCCCAGAAGCTGCGGTTGTGTCCGGCGTCGCCCGCATCACTGCCTGCATCTGCCGGTGCGACCAGGTGCATCGCCAGCTGGTTGAACAGGCGACTGCCGGTCGTTGCCGATTGCGCCGAGGCGGTCTGCGCGGCCTGTGCTGCCAGGCCGTCCGCATCGCCACCGCTGCGCGATGCTGCCTGGTGCTGCTGCACGACGTTGCCGATGCTGCCGACCAGTGCGGTATCGGCCAGGCGCAGGCTGGCATGCGCGTCGCCGCGCAATGCTCCCGCCTGGCGCGCGATGTCATCGCGGTCAGCGAACTGCAGGGCACCCAGCAGTCCGCTCATCGAGGAGGTGCGCTGCGCAGCGGCCTGTTGCAGTGCGATGCCCAGACCGTCGCCGGATGCGGCGTTGCCGAACAAGCGTGTGTCGTCGAAGGAGGGATTGGCGGTCAGCCACAGGCCGCTGCCGGTCTGGTTGACGGTGAAGCTGAGCAGTGAATTGTGGCGAGGGCGGAATACAGCGCCGGGAGCGGTGAGGTCCACCGCGCTGCCGGCCTCGCCACTGCGCTCGACGTACTGGAAGCGCCCTTCGATGAAGTCCGACACCGGCGCTGCGCGGGTCAGGGTATCGGGCGTAGCGGTGCGGCACCACAGGCCAGCGTACTCACCGTTCGACGCGCTGCAGGGGGCGATGGGCAGCTGCAGGGCGCTGGCATCCACCTGGGTTCCCACCAGGTGGTTCTGCTGCCCGGCCGGGAAGAACGCCTGCTTGATGTCCAGCGTCAGCCTGGCGCTGGGGGCAATGCTCAGCACGGCGCGGTTGATGTTGCCGTACAGGTTGTAGTCACCGGACCGCCGGTCCTCTTCGACCAGGAAGTAGCGAGCTTCTTCCAGCGTCAGTGCCGGTGCGGTGCGCTGGCTGTCGACCTGGAAGGCCAGGTTCGCACCGTCATTGAGGTTGATGTAGCGCCCCTTGCCGATCCGGAAGCGTTCGCTGGTGAACACGTCGTCGCCACCCGGCGCGAGTGCTTCCAGCGAGTAGGGGCGCATGACGATGCCGGAGGGCGCGAGCGTTCCGCCCTCGTTGATGTCGATCGTGGCATTCAATGAACCGTGTCCGGTCAGCACGCCGCCGCGTTCGACCACGGTCAGGCTGCGCAGTGCGCCCTGCTGCAGCTCGATGCGCCCGCCATTGCGGGCGCCGATGGCTTCGGCGTGGTGGATCCAGCCATTCTGCTGCAGGCGCAGCGTGCCACCATCGGCCACTACATACTGCGCGGCTGAGGCGGAATCCAGCGACCAGACGCCGCCCTTGCCGATGCGGATCACGCCGAAGGCGTCGTCCAGCCGGATGTCCGGGGCCGATTGCTGGAAGTAGCGCAGGTTGGCCAGTGCATTGGTGTAACGGCCGCGCACGGCCAGGTTCGGATTGAGGTCTCCGCTCACGTCCTTGTCGATGGAGAGCACGTCGCCGGGCTGGACGTAACCGGCTTCGGTAACGACGCGATCACTGTAGAAGGTGACACCGGGATACGCGGTGCAGTTGCCTGCCGCGCTCTGGTCGCGGGTCGGGCAGAAGCGCGTGGCCACGGCCGCCACGTTCGGGTCGAAGTAGCGCAGGAAGCCCGACTGCTGGGTCAGTTCATAGTGCGCCTGGACGATGCGCGCTTCGATGACCGCGAAGTCGGTCGGGCCGAACATGTCCCGGTAGTACTTGATGTACTTGTCCTGCCCCGGGTACGGGGTAGGGCCGTTCGGGCCGGATTCGCCATGGATGCCCAGCACCGTCTCCGTGTAGTTGCCGTGCGCTGGCAGCAGGCCGAACTGCGTGACCTTGCGCTTCACGCCGGCAACGAAGGCGTCGGCGCAGGCCGAGTAGCAGCCGCCGTCCAGCACGGTATCCAGCCCATGCTGGCGGATGATGGCGCCCATGCCCACGCCACCGGAGGCGGCCCCGCCCGGCGAGTTGCGGAACACCACCTGGCGCAGCGGCGTACCACGGGCCTGCGCGGCCAGGATGTAGGCCTCCAGCGTCTGCGGATCGGTCGCCAGCACGTTGCCGGTGTAGTAGAGCGTGTCTCCATTCACATGGAAGGCACTGGCATGGGCCTGCGGCGCGGCAGCGATGCCGAGAAGTGCAACAAGGGCACTGCCGAGGACGGTGGCGCGACGGGTGGGGAGGGCGGGATATCGATGCATGCGGAGTTCCACGGAAAGGAGTGAAGTGCGGTTGCCGCCCCTTTTTCGCTGCATGAACACGCTGATGCGGCGTGGTTTCAACACGTTGCAGCCTGGGCAGGGCGGGTCGCGCGCGCTCGGCCGTTGGACTGGCCGGGCGAGGAGGGCGACAGGCCGCCTCTCCAGACCGCTAACGCAGCTGCGGGGGGATCTCCCCCAGTCATCGCGCTCGGCTGACCCTGCAGGCGACGGGGCGCAGCGTTTGCGCCGCGCGGGTTACCATGTATGCATCACCTGCTGGAGCCTTCCCCCATGAGCGCTGAAATCCTTGTCCCCGTGTCCTTCGGCGAGCTGCTGGACAAGATCTCGATCCTGCAGATCAAGTCCGAGCGCATCAGCGACGAGGGCAAGCTGGCCAACGTGCGCAGGGAGCTGTCGGCGCTGGAGCAGACCTGGATGGCGCACCCGGCGGCGGTGAAGGACATCGCCAAGCTGCGTGCCGAGCTGAAGGCGGTCAACGAGCAGCTGTGGGACATCGAGGACGACATCCGCCTGAAGGAAAAGGCGCAGGCGTTCGACCAGGGCTTCGTCGACCTGGCGCGCAGCGTCTACCTGCGCAACGACGAGCGTGCGCGCATCAAGAAGGCGATCAACCTGGCGCTGGGCTCGGCGTACGTGGAAGAGAAGTCCTACCAGGATTACGCGCAGCGCGCGTAATCCCGGCGGCCAAAAGGGGGAGGTCCACGCCACGCGTGGATGAAACCGCAGGGCGCAGGCCAACGCCCGGCCGGCCCATCACCCCAGATGATCGGCCACGTAACGCTCGAAAGCCGCGATGCCGTCTTCGACAGTGATCAGTTCCATCACATCGTCGAACTCGATCTTGGTGCCCCATTTCAGATCGGCGGCCTGCTTGGCCAGGTACTTGCGCGCGGCATCGTCGTAGCGGTCCACGCAGTAGCGGCGGTCCGAGTACGGGCCGCTGCGGTTCGGGTTGCTGGCCGCATGCAGGCCCAGCACCTTGGCACCCATCGCGTTGGCAATGTGCATCGGGCCCGAGTCCGGGGTCATCACCAGGTTGGCGCGGGCCAGCAGGGCCGGCAGCTGCTTGAGCGTGTCCTTGCCGACCAGGTCCAGTGCGGGAGTCTGCAGCTGCGCCTGGATGGCATCGGCCATGCTGCGCTCCAGTTCACTGCGGCCGCCGCACAGCACCACCTGCCAGCCGCGCTGGACGGCATGGTTGGCCACGGCGGCGTAGCGGTCGGCGTACCAGTTGCGGCGCACGTGGCTGGAACAGGGCGAGATCATCAGCACCGGGCGGCCATCGTCCTGCCACTGCGCCGCAGCCCACTCGTACGCGGATTGCGGCACGGCCAGATCCCAGCTGACCTCGGTCTGGCGCAGGCCCAGCGGCTCGCAGAAGCTGCCGATGGCGTCCAGCACATGGATGCCGGGGCGGTCGGGGATGCGCTCGTTGATGAAGAGCCCATGCAGGTCCTTGGAGCGGCTGCGGTCGTAGCCGATGCGGCGCTCGGCGGGAATGAAGGCCGACAGCAGGTTGGCGCGGAACGCCACCTGCATCTGCAGCAGCGCTTCAAAACGCCCCGGTGGCAGCTGCTTGCGCAGCTCCTTGACCCCCGCCATGCCGCTCTTCTTGTCGTAGGCGTGGAAGGTGACGCCGGGCAGGCCATCGAGCAGTTTGTGGCCGACCTTGTCGATGATCCAGTGGATCGGCGTGTCCGGACGCGCAGCCTGCAGGGTGCGCACCAGGGGCACCACGTGGGTGACATCGCCGAGTGCGGACAGGCGCAGGAGGCACAAGGAGGAGGACGCTGATGCCATGTGTTGTTAGACTCAATGAAATGGTCGCATTCGACGCCAATGAAGCGCTGACGCCATGCCGCGAGGGTCGCGGCATCGGGGCCATTCTGTTCGACCGCGAGCGGCTGCGGCAAGCCGAGGTTGGCCTGTTCTCGCCCCAGCACTGGGGCAGCAAGGCCCGGCCGGTCGGCGAGGGCGGCCGCGGCAGCGCCTGGTTCATCGATGCGCCGTTCGGCGCCAGCGTGCTGCGCCACTACCTGCGCGGCGGCCTGGCAGCGAAGATCAGCCATGACCAGTACCTCTGGCGTGGCTCGGACCGGACCCGGAGCTTTGCCGAATTCCGCCTGATGCGCGCCCTGCGCGAGAAGAAGCTGCCGGTGCCCAGGCCGATCGCCGCGTACTACATGCGCGAAGGCCTGCGCTACCGGGCGGCAATCCTGATGGAGCGGATCGAGGGCGTGCGCTCGCTGGCCGACCGTGCGCTGGTCGCCGGACGGGGCGCGCCCTGGGAAGAGACCGGGCGGCTGATCGCCCGCTTCCACCGTGCCGGCCTGGACCATGCCGACCTCAACGCGCACAACATCCTGTTCGATGGCAACGGCCATGGCTGGCTGATCGACTTCGACCGTGGGGTGATCCGCATTCCGGCCACCGCCTGGCGCGAACGCAACCTCAAGCGCCTGCTGCGCTCGCTGATCAAGCTGCGCGGCGAGCGCAGCGTGGAGGACGTGCAGAAGGACTACGCGCGGCTGAGGCGCGCCTATGACATGGCCTGGAACCGGGGCACCTGATGGGCTGGTCGTTGCGTTTCCTCGGCGTCGGCAACGCGTCGGCGGTCGAGCTGGGGTCGCCGATGTCGGTGATCGAGCGGGACGGGCGGCCATGGCTGACGATCGACTGCGGCGGCGAAGGCCTGACCGCGTTCAAGGCGCACTATGGGCACATGCCGCAGGCACTGTTCGTCACCCATGTGCACCTGGATCACGTGGCCGGTTTCGAGCGGCTGTTCGTCGATACCTTCTTCAGTACGCAGCGCCGCGGCAAGGTGCGCCTGTATGTGCCTGCCACCGTGGTGCCGCTGCTGCACAAGCGCATCGGTGACTACCCGAACGTGCTGGCCGAGGGCGGTGCCAACTTCTGGGATGCGTTCCAGTTGATCGTGGTGGGCGAGGCGTTCTGGCACGAGGGCGTGCGCCTGGAAGTATTCCCGGTACGCCACCACTGGCCGGAGACGGCGTACGGCCTGCGCCTGCAGGGCGCGCTGACCTGGAGCGGCGATACCCGGCCGATTCCGGAGATGCTGGCACGCTACGCCAACGAGAACGAACTGATCGCCCACGACTGCGGCCTGCAGGGTAATCCGTCGCATACCGGTGTGGACGACCTGGAGCGTGAGTACAGCGCCGAGCTGCAATCGCGGATGATGCTCTACCACTACGCCAGCGTGGCTGACGGTGCGGCGCTGGCCGCGCGCGGCCACCGCGTGGCGCAGCCGGGGCAGTGCGTGCCGCTGGCGACCCCCACTGCACCGCACGTGCTGGCGCAGGATCCGCCGTGAGCGGTGCCGGCCAGCCCGCCGACGCGGCGCTGGCAGCCGGACTGGAGGTGCTGGAGCGCGCGCTGCATGCGCCTGCGGTGCGGGCCGATCCTGAGCGCCTTGACGCATTGCTGGACGAGGATTTCAGCGAGATCGGCAGTTCCGGGCAATGCTACGGCCGTGATGCAGCCTTGCAGGAGATCCCGTTGGAGCGCGCGCAGGTGCTGATCGAATCGGAACAGTACGCGGTGTGGTTGTTGGCCGACGGTCTGGCCCGGGTGCGTTATCGCAGCCGCCATTACCTCGACGGCCAGCCGCAAGGCTGGGTGCTGCGCAGCTCGCTGTGGCGCCGGCACGGGGATGGATGGCGGATGCTGTTCCACCAGGGCACGCCCGAGGCACGGTAGGACCGGGCCATGTCCGGCGAAGGGCGCCAACCAGGGTTGGCACCTGCCAGGGGTGGGGCGTCGCCGGAAAAGGCGATGGCCCCGCCGGCTGACCTCGGCGCCCGCGTCGATCGATACCGTTGCTGCCTTCCGGCCCTGGCGGGGTTTTCGACCTAGCGTCGCGAGGGGCCGACGGGGCCACCATAGAGACGTCGGCCGCCCGGAGGGCAGCCAGTTCACGGACCAGGGGAAGCAGCGCGCGATGCGCCAGAGACCACAGCCGGACTGCGCATCGGCTGGCCGATGGCAGGCGCGTAGTCTAGCGCAGGCAGGTGCATCGACGCCAGCTTCACGCGCTGAATCCGCTGTAACCCGTTCCCGCCCATGGCGGCCCGGGCCACCCGCCGTTGCTAGAATGCCGGCCAGGAGGAACGGCCTCCCCCATATCGGGAATCAAAGACCAGGACGGCCTGGCCCTACCAAGAGGAGGGCCGTCATGGCCTGGATCTATCTGTTGTTCGCCGGCCTGCTGGAAATCGTCTGGGCCGTGTCCATGAAGCAGTCCGAAGGCTTCACCAAGCTCACCCCCACCGTGGTCACGATCGTCGGCATGATCGCCAGCTTCTGGTTGCTGGCGGTGGCCATGCGCAGCCTGCCGCTGGGCACCGCCTATACGATCTGGACCGGCATCGGCGCGGTCGGTGCGTTCGTGGTTGGCATCGTGTTCCTCGGCGAGCAGGTCAGCCCGATGCGGATCGGTGCAGCGGTGCTGATCGTTTCCGGCCTGGTGCTGATGAAACTCTCGAGCAGCTGAATGATTTACTTATGGCGGGGAAAGGAATCTCCGCTTCCGGCAGGTATATGCATTTTCGGCAAGACCATTTTGTCCGCCCGTTTTATTTGACGTACGTCATGAAAATAACGAGCGTGATTCACATGCCGCTGGCACCGACGGTCGCACAGTGCCGCCATTCGTCGGGCGAAACCGGGGAGTTTTCGCCTTGAGGGACACGCTGTCGTACCTGTCACCGGGTGCGACTGCGTGAAGATGTGAAGATTTTCAGGAGTTAATGCCTTCAAACCTTGTTTCCGCATCGGGAGCCGGGGTGGGCCGCATTGTCTCCAAAAAACCTGCCAGCTGTGCCATCCGGTCTTTTCATGGAGATTTACCGATGAACCGCATTTACCGTCTGGTTTTCAATCGTGCCCTTGGGGTAATGCAGGTTGCTTCGGAGGTCGCCCGGAATCCCGGCGGAAGCGCGGTCAGCGCAGGGCGGGTGCCGCGATTGCGGGCGCACCAGCTGGCGGTGGCTTTGGCCGCCACACTGGCCAGCGGATCGGCATTCGCAGCGTGCACCGGCACCACAACCGTAAACTGCGACAGCACCACCAACATCAACAACTACTCCAACGCGACCAACGGCCTCACGCTGAACATCGCCGCGGGTGCATTGCTGCGTACGCCGCCGGTCGTAGGTGGCGGCAACGCAGCAACGCTGACCGGCGACAACGTGACGGTCAACAACAATGGCACGATCGATCCGAGCTCGATCATCCTCGCCTCGCCCGGCCTGGTCATCGGCAATGGTTCTGCCAACAACAGCGCGATCGTCGTCAACAACAACGCCAGCGGACAGATCAAGGGTGTCGTCAACATCGCAACGCTGCTGGGCTTCGGTGGACAGGCGCTGGTGGCACAGAATGTCAACGGCACCACCACCATCAACAACGCCGGCCTGATCAGCACGTCGCTGATCGGTGCAGGCAGCGTTTCCGACGCGACCACGGTGGTGACCTATGGTGGTGCAGCCGCCAATGTGACCAACACAGGCACCATCGACGGACGCGTCGGCCTGGGTGCTTCTGGCGGTAACACGTTCCTCAATGCGGGGGCGGTCAGTGGCAGCGTTCACCTGGGTGATTCAACCGGCGGCAACACCTTCACCGCAGTGTCGGGTTCCAGCGTTGTGAGCGGCGGCGGCAGCGCTCTTGCCGGCGTGATTACCGGTGTCACCGGGGTAAAGGTTGCGGCTGCGGGATCGGTCGACGCCGGTACCGGCAGTGGTGCGGCCAACAACACGCTGGTGTTGCAGAACGTCGTCAGCGGTCCGGGGTCCGGCATCGGCGGAGCGGTGACCACGCTGGGCTGGAACCAGTACCTCAACTTCCAGAAGCTCACCGTCAACAGCGGCACCTGGAACCTGCAGGGTGCGTGGGCGGGTGCGGGTACGACCACGCTCAATGATGGCCTGGTCAATTTCAACAATGCCGGTTCCTTCGGCACAGGGCTGTTCACCGCCAACGGCGGTGCCATCGCCTCCGCCACGGCCGGTCTGAACCTGGCCAACCCTTTCAGCCTTGGTGGCAATCTGTCCCTGGCAGGGACCAATGCGTTCAGCCTGGGGGGCTTGCTGTCCGGTACTGGCGGGCTGACGGTCAACAACACCGGCATCGTTACTCTCGGCGGCGCAAACCTGTTCTCCGGCGGCGTCAACCTCAATGCCGGCGGCCTGGTGCTGGGCAATGCCGGTGCACTGGGCAGCGGCAACCTGACCGTGGGTGGCAGCGCTTCACTGGATACGACGGCGGGCTTCACCCTGGGCAACAATCTGGTGATCAATGGCGGGGGCTCGCTGAACCTGCTGGGCAGCAATGCGTTGTCATTGAACGGTTCGATCTCCGGTGCCGGCAACCTGACCAAGAGCGGCGCCGGCACCCTCACCTTGAACGGCGCCAATGCGCTGACCGGCAGTTTCAACCTGGCCGGAGGCGCGTTGGCGCTGGGCGCGGGCGGCAGCCTGTCACCCACCGGCGCGATCACGGTCGGCGTCGGTACCACCCTGGACCTGTCGGCGGCCGCCAACCAGACCATCGGTTCGCTGGCGGGCCTCGGCGGTTCGGTCAACCTGGGCAGCCACACGCTCACCCTCGCGGGGCTGGGCGATACCAGCTACAGCGGTACGTTCGCCGCAGGCACGGGTGGCCTGGTCAAGCTGGGCACCGGCGTGCAGACCTTGTCGGGCGTGAACAACCTCAGTGGCGGCGTGGCACTCAACGGCGGTGGCCTGCTGCTGGGCAATGCTGCTGCGCTGGGCAGCGGTGCGCTCAGTGTCGGCGGCAACGTGACGCTCGATGGAACCACGGGGGCGCTTGCACTGGCCAACGCGGTCAACCTCGGTTCGGGTGCCAGCCTCAATCTGCTCGGCAACCAGGCGTTGACGTTCAACGGCGTGATCGGTGGCACCGGCAGCCTGGTCAAGAGTGGTGCGACCACGCTGACCCTCAACGCTGCAAATACCTTTGGTGGTGGGCTGGCGCTCAATGCCGGTGGCCTGGTCCTGGGCAATGCCGGCGCGCTCGGAACCGGCGCGCTGAATGTCGGCGGTGCGACAACGCTCGATGCCAGCGCGGCGCTGAGCGTGGGCAATGGCATCAACCTCGGCGCAGGTGGCCTGCTGAATGTACTGGGCAGCAGTGCATTGACGCTGGGCGGCGCCATCGGTGGCACCGGCAGCCTGGTCAAGAACGGTGCAGCCACGCTTACGCTGGGTGGCGCAAATACCTTCACCGGCGGCCTGGCGATCAATGCCGGCAAGGTTGCGGTGGGCAGCGGCGGAAGCCTGGCCGCCGGCGGTGCGGTCAGCCTGGCCGGCGTTGGCGCGGACCTGGACATCTCGCTGGGTGGCAACCAGACCATCGGTGCGTTGTCCGGCGTGGCTGGCAGCACCCTGTCGCTGGGCAGCAGCACGCTGACCTTCGGTGATGCCACCAACCAGACCTTCGCCGGCGTCATCGGCGGCACCGGTGGCCTGATCAAGCAGGGCACCGGCGTGCAGACGCTGACCAGCGCCAGCACCTTCAGCGGTGGGGTGAATCTTGCCGCTGGTGGCCTGGTGCTGGGCAACGCCGGTGCGCTGGGAAGCGGTGCGCTGACCGTCAGTGGCAACGGTTCGCTGGACGCCACTGCTGCACTGAACCTGGGCAATGCGATCAACCTCGGCGCGGCGTTGACCCTGCCGGGCAGCCAGAACCTGGCCCTGGCCGGCAACGTCACCGGCACCGGCAGCCTGGTCAAGAATGGCGCGTCGACACTGACCTTGAACGGTACCAACACCTTCAGCGGTGGACTGAGCGCAAACGCCGGCAGTCTGCTGCTGGGCAACAGTGGCGCACTCGGTACGGGAGTATTGGGCATTGGCGGCAGCGTCTCGCTCGATGGCGGCGCCCCGCTGAACCTGGCCAACAATGTGTCCCTGGGCGCGGGTGCCGCGCTGTCGCTGCCGGGCTCGCAGGCGATCACGCTGGGTGGCGTGGTGTCCGGTGCCGGCAGGCTGGTCAAGAATGGTGCCACCACCTTGACCCTCAACGGCGCCAACAGCTTCGGTGGTGGGCTGACCGTCAACGGCGGCGGCGTGTTCCTGGGGAACGCCGGCGCACTGGGCACCGGTGCACTGTCGGTGGGCGCCAATGCCACGCTGGACAGTTCAGTAGCGCTGAACCTCGCCAACGACCTCAACCTTGGGGCAGGCGCGGCGCTGGATCTGCTGGGCAGCCAGAACGTGTCGCTGGGCGGTCTCATCAGTGGTACTGGCAGCCTGGTCAAAAACGGTACGGCGACGCTGGCGTTGAACGGCGCCAATACGTTCAGCGGGGGCGTCGGCCTCAACGCGGGCCTGCTGCAGCTGGGCAATGCGCAGGCGCTGGGTACCGGCCAGCTGGAGGTGGGCGGCAACGCTTCGCTGGAGGCCACAACGGCGCTGGCGCTGGGCAACAACATCGGTCTCGCTGCCGGTGCCAACCTTTCCGTGCTGGGCAGCAATGACCTGACGCTGGCCGGTCCGGTATTCGGTGCCGGTGGGCTGATCAAGGACGGCACGGCGCGGTTGACGTTGTCGGGCGCCAATACCTACAACGGAGGCACCACCATCAACGCCGGCACGCTGGCGCTGGGCGCAGGCGGCAGTCTCGCCGCAGCCGGTGCGGTGAATCTTGCCGGTGCGGGCGCGACACTGGACATCTCCGCAGCCGGTGCGGCACAGACCATCGGCGCGTTGAATGGCGTGGCGGGCAGCCAGCTGGCGCTGGGCGCGCAGTCGCTGACCTTTGGCGGTGCCAGCAATGGCAGCTTTGCCGGTGTGATCGGTGGTACCGGCGGCCTGGTCAAGACCGGCACGGGCGTGCAGACGCTGTCCGGTGCAAACACGTTCAGTGGTGGCCTTGCGCTCAACGCGGGTGGGTTGGTACTGGGCGATGCAGGTGCGCTTGGTACCGGTGCGCTGGGTATTGGCGGCACCACCACGCTGGACAGCACGGTGGCATTGAATCTGGCCAACGCGGTGAACTTCGGTGCCGGCACCCAGCTCACCCTGGGCGGAACCAGTGACGTTGCATTCGGAGGCGTGCTGAGCGGCAACGGCAGCCTGGTCAAGAATGGTGCGGGCCTGCTGACCCTCAACAACACCAATACCTTCGGTGGCGGCCTGACCTTGAACGGTGGTGGCCTGGTGGTCGGCGCGAATGGTGCGCTCGGTACCGGTGCGCTGGCGGTCAATGCCAGCACCACGCTGGATGCAGGTACTGCAGTGACGCTCGGCAATGCGGTCACGCTGGGCTCGGGCGTCGCACTCACGCTGCCCGGCAGCAATGCGCTGACGCTGTCCGGCGTGGTCGGCGGCAATGGCAGCCTGATCAAGAATGGCGGCACCACGCTGACGCTGTCCGGTGCCAACACCTACACCGGCGGTACCACCATCAACGCCGGCACGCTCGCGTTGAGTACGGGTGGCAGTCTCGCCGCAGTCGGTGATGTCACGCTGGGCGCAGGCGCTGGCTTCGATATCTCCGGCGCCGGCAGCAACCAGACCATCGGTGCACTCAACGGAGCGGGGGGAAGCACGCTGACGCTGGGCGGCAATTCGCTCACCTTCGGTACCGCTGGCAACGCCGCGTTCGATGGCGTGATCAGCGGCGGTGGTGGCCTGGTCAAGGTGGGCGCGGGCGTACAGACCTTGTCCGGCGCCAATACCTTCGGTGGTGGCGTGACGCTCAATGCAGGCGGACTGGTGCTCGGCAATGACGCAGCGCTGGGCACGGGCGCATTGACCGTCGGTGGTGCTGCCACGCTGGATACCACCGGTCTGGCAACGCTGGCCAACAACATCGCGCTCAACGCCGGGCTGACCGTAATCGGGACCAATGCACTGACGCTCAACGGCGTCCTTTCCGGTACCGGCAGCCTCACCAAGAATGGCAGCGCGACGCTGACCCTGAACGGCATCAACACCTACACCGGTGGCACCAACATCAACGCCGGCACGCTGGCGCTGGGGGCCGGTGCCAGCCTGGCCGCGAGCGGTACCGTCAATCTTGCCACCGGCGCCACGCTGGACCTGTCGGCCGGCAGTGGCACGCAGCAGTTCGGCACGCTGGTCGGCAACGGTACGGTGAACCTCGGTGCCAACTCGATCGAAGTGGGCGGCGCCACCGATGGCACCTTCAGTGGCTCGATCGCAGGCACCGGTGGCCTGACCAAGGTCGGTGCCGGCATCGAGACGCTGACCGGTGCCAACACCTACACCGGCGGCACTTTCATCAACGCCGGTACCCTGGCGATCGGCCCCGGCGGCAGTCTGGCCGCGACCGGTGCGGTGACGCTCACTGCGGCAGGCACAGGCTTCGATATCTCCACTGCCGGCGCCAACCAGACCATCGGGGCGTTGAACGGCGTGGCGGGTTCGACGGTGAGCCTGGGGGCACAGACACTGACCCTGGGCGGCGTTGGCAACAGCATCTTCGATGGCGCGATCTCCGGCACCGGCGGCCTGGTCAAGAATGGCGCCGGCAGCCTCACGCTGGGCGGTGCCAACCTGTTCAGCGGTGGCGTCGCGCTCAATGGCGGCGCATTGGTGGTCGGCAACAACGCTGCGCTCGGCAGCGGTGCGCTGACGGTGGGAAGCAACGCGACGCTGGATGCATCCACCGGCGTCAGCCTGGCCAACAACATCAACCTCGCATCGGGTGCCAACCTCGATCTGCTCGGCAGCCAGGCGCTGACCCTGGGCGGCGTGATCTCCGGCACGGGCGGGCTGATCAAGGACGGTGCGGCCACGGTGACCCTGAGCGGCGCCAACACCTACACCGGTGGCACCACCATCAACAGCGGCACGCTGGCGATCGGCGCTGGTGGCAGCCTCGCCGCGGCCGGCGCAGTGAACCTGGCCGGTGCCGGCACGTTCGACATTTCGGCGGGCAACCAGGCCATCGGTTCGCTGGCCGGCGTCGCCGGCAGTACGGTGGCGCTGGGCGGCAGCACGCTGACCCTGGGCGGCACCGTGGACAGCACCTTCAGCGGTGCGATCAGTGGCAACGGCGGCCTGGTCAAGAACGGCGCAGGCGTGCAGACGTTCAACGGCGCCAGCACCTTCAGCGGCGGCGTAGCGCTCAACGCCGGTGGCCTGGTGGTCGGCAACAATGCTGCGTTGGGCACCGGTGCGGTGACGGTCGGAGGCGCTGCGACGCTCGATTCGAACACGGCGGTCACCCTCGCCAACAACTTCACCCTCAACAACGCGTTGACCGTCCTCGGCAGCAACAACCTCACCCTCAACGGCATCCTCAGTGGTACCGGCTCACTGACCAAGGAGGGTGCCGCGACGCTGACCTTGAATGGTGCCAACACCTATACCGGCGGTACTTTCATCAACGCCGGCACCCTGGCACTGGGTGCTGGCGCCAGCCTGGCCTCCTCAGGCACCGTCAACCTGGCCACGGGGGCGACCTTCGATCTGTCAGCAGGCAGCGGCACGCAGCAGTTCGGTACCCTGATCGGCAGCGGTACAGTGAATCTGGGCGCCAACACGCTGACGATCGGAGGCCCTGCCAATGGCACCTTCAGTGGCTCGGTGGCCGGCTCCGGTGGCCTGATCAAGGAAGGTTTGGGCACCCAGACGTTGACCGGCACCAACACCTTCACCGGTGGCACCACCATCAACGCCGGCACGCTGGCGATCGGTGCCGGCGGCAGCCTCGCGGCGACTGGTGCGGTGAACCTGGCCAATGCCGGTACCGCCTTTGACATCAGCGCGGGTGGTGCGCAGGCGATCGGTTCGCTGGCAGGCGTGGCGGGTTCGACAGTGGCGCTGGGCGGCAGCACGCTGACCCTCAATGGCGTGGGCAATACCACGTTCGCCGGCACCATCGGAGGGGCCGGTGGCCTGGTAAAGAACGGCGCAGGCATCCAGGGCTTGACTGGCGTCAACGTCTTCACGGGCGGCGTGGCCCTCAATGCCGGTGGCCTGCTGCTGGGCAACGACGGTTCGCTGGGCATCGGCGCGCTGACCGTAGGCGGCAACGCCAGCCTGGATGGCACCAGTGCGCTGACTCTGGCCAACACCGTGCAGCTGGCCAGCGGCACGCTGACTCTGGCCGGCAGCAACGCGCTGACCTTGAACGGACCGATCAGCGGTGCCGGTGGCCTGCTGAAGGATGGCGCGGCGACGGTCACCCTGGGCGGTGCCAGCAGCTATACCGGCACCACCACCATCAACAGCGGCACGCTGGCGGTAGCAGCCGGCGGCAGCCTGTCCGGTGCCAGCACGGTCAACCTGGCCGGTGCTGGCACACTGGATATCAGCGCCGGTGGCAACCAGAGCATCGGCGGCCTGGCCGGTGTGGCCGGCAGCACGGTGGCGCTGGGAGGCGCAACGCTGACTACCGGCGTCAACAACGCCAGCACCGTGTTCGCTGGCGTCCTCAGTGGCACCGGCGGCCTGGTGCAGGGAGGTACCGGTACGCTGACCCTGAGCGGCGACAACACCTATACCGGCGGTACCACCATCAACGGTGGCAGCACCCTGCAGATCGGCAACGGTGGCAGCACCGGTTCGGTGCTGGGCGACATCACCAACAATGGCAGCCTGGTCTACAACCTCGGCACCACGGCAACCGTGGGTGCGGTGGTCAGTGGCAATGGCGGTCTGACCCAGGACGGCAGCGGCACGCTGGTGCTGACCGGCAACAACACCTACACCGGAGGGACCACCATCAATGCCGGCGGCACGCTGCAGATCGGCAACGGTGGTGCGACCGGTGCGATCGTCGGCGACATCACCAACAACGGCGCGCTGGTGTCCAACGTGGCCGGCAACACCACGCTCGGTGGCACCATCAGCGGCAGTGGCGGCCTGACCCAGGCCGGCAGCGGCGTGCTGGTGCTGACCGGCAACAACACCTATACCGGCGGCACCACCGTCAATGCCGGTGGCACCCTGCAGGTGGGCAATGGCGGTGCGACCGGTGCGATCACCGGCAACGTTGCCAACAACGGCAGCCTGGTATTCAACGTGGGCGGCAACACCACGGTCGGTGGCGCGATCAGCGGCAGCGGTGGCCTGACCCAGGCCGGCAGCGGCGTGCTGACCCTGGTCGGCAACAACACCTATACCGGTGGCACCACGATCAATACCGGCGGTACGCTGCAGGTCGGCAACGGCGGGGCAACCGGCGCCATCGCTGGAGACATCACCAACAATGGCGCGTTGATCTCCAACGTGGCCGGCAACACCGCGCTGGGCGGCACCATCAGCGGTACGGGTGGCCTGACCCAGGCGGGCAGTGGGTCGCTGGTGCTGACTGGGACCAACACCTACACCGGCGGTACCACCATCAACGCCGGCGGCACGCTGCAGCTGGGCAATGGTGGTGCGACCGGCTCGATCGTCGGTGACGTCACCAACAACGGCACGCTGGTGTCCAACGTGGCGGGCAACACCACGCTGGGTGGCACCATCAGCGGCAGCGGCGGCCTGACCCAGGCCGGCAGCGGCACTCTGACCGTGACCGGCAACAACACCTACACCGGGCCGACCACGATCAATGCAGGCGGCACGCTGCAGGTCGGCAACGGCGGTGCGACCGGCGCGATCGGTGGCAACGTCACCAACAACGGCAACCTGGTGTTCAACGTGGCCGGCAATACCACGGTCGGTGGCGCCATCAGCGGCAGCGGTGGCCTGACCCAGGCCGGCAGCGGCACGTTGATCCTGGGCGGCAACAACACCTATACCGGTGGCACCACCATCAATACCGGCGGCACGTTGCAGGTCGGCAATGGCGGCGCCAGCGGCGCGATCGCCGGCAACGTCAGCAACAACGGCAGCCTGGTGTTCAACGTGGGCGGCAACACCACCGTCGGAGGCACCATCAGCGGCAATGGTGGCCTGACCCAGGCCGGCACCGGAACGGTCACCCTGACCGGCAACAACACCTACACCGGCGGCACCACCATCAATGCCGGCGGCACCGTGCAGGTCGGCAATGGCGGCGCCAGCGGCTCGATCACCGGCAATATCACCAACAACGGTGGCCTGGTCATCAACACCGGCGGCACCACCACGCTGGGCGGCACCATCAGCGGTGGTGGCAGCATCGTGCAGGCAGGCCCGGGCGGCCTGAACCTAGGCGGCAACAGCGGCGGCTTCAGCGGCACCGGCCAGGTCACCGGGGGTGGCCTGAATGTCACCGGCAACATCGGTGGCCAGTGGACCATCGGCAGCGGTACCACGCTGTCCGGTACCGGGACCATCGGTGGCACGGGTGGCGGCGTGACGGTGTCCAGCGGCGGCGTGCTGTCGCCGGGCAATGGCCCGGGCAACGGCAGTGGTGCAGGCAATGGCACCGGCACGATCACGGTGGGCGGCAACCTGACGTTGTCGCCGGGCAGCACGCTGGGCGTCGATCTGGGTGCCAGCGGCAGCGACACGGTGCAGGTGGGCGGCAGCGCCAACGTGGGTGGCAGCATCGTCAAGGTGAATACCATCTCGCCGAACACCAGCTACCAGCAGGGCCAGCAGTACACCGTGATCAACGCGGGTGGTGGCGTCAGCGGGCAGTTCGCTTCGGCGACCTCGCCGTCGGCCTTCCTGACCATCACCCCGGTCTATACCGCCAACACGGCCAACCTGCAGATCGACGTAGCGCAGACCGCGGCATTCACCACGGCGGCGAAGACGCGCAACCAGTACAACACCGCTGCAGCGCTGGACAGCCTGCCGCAGAGTGGTTCGGCACTGGGCCTGTACAACACGCTGCTGATGTATGACGCGGGTACCGCGCGTGCGGCGTTCGACCAGTTGTCCGGCGAGGTGCATGCGGCCAGCCGTGCGGTGCTGCTGTACGACAACTACCTGGAAGAGGGCATCCGCCAGCGTCTCGGCAGCGAACTGCCGACCGTGCGTGGCGAGCGTGCCTCGGCCTGGCTGGCCGGCAGCGGCAAGGTGTTCCGCCAGGACGGTGACGGCAACGGCGATGACATCCGCTCCAACCGCAATGCACTGATGGCGGGCGTGGACTGGCAGCTGGGCGAACACGTGGTGCTGGGTGCGGCCGCAGGCAACGAGCGGCTGGATACCCGCCTGTACGATCGCAGCTCGCGGGCCCGCCTGCGCGGCAACACGTTCGGCCTGTATGCGCAGGGCCAGTGGAACAACGGCTTTGCGGTCGGCGGCAGCGTATCGCGCGGTGACTACCGCACGCGTACCACGCGTGAGGTGCCGCTGCTGGGCCAGACCCTGTACAGCCGCCAGGATTCGGATGTGACCATCGCGCAGGTGGAGGGCAGCTGGACCTGGACCCATGGCAGGACCCAACTGCAGCCGTATGTGCAGTTCACCAGGCACTGGGTCGACAGCGATCGTGCGGTGGAGCAGGGCGGCACGGCTGCGCTGGTGCTGGAAGGCGGCAAGGACACGCTCAATGTCAGCACCGTGGGGGTGCGCGGCCGTTGGGATGTGGGCAGCGGCGAGCGCTTCCCGGCGCAGCTGACGGTTGGCCTGGGCTGGCAGCATGCATCGGGTGATACCGATGTGGCCAGCCGCAACCGCTTCGCCGTTGGTGGCAACGCGTTCGATGTCTACAGCGCGGTGATGGCGCGCAACGCGCTGGTCAGCCAGGTCGGCGTGGCGGTGGGCCTGGGTCGCAACAGCCAGCTGTCGATGTTCGTGCAGGGCCAGTACGGCGATGGTCGCCGCGATGTCGGCGGGCAGATCAACCTGCGCGTGGGCTTCTGAGGGGAGCAGGGCAGCAAGGGATCCACGCGCGGCGTGGATCCGGGCCGGGGCGGAGGGCTACACCCTCCGCTCCATCTCCACGGCGTCGATCCCGGCGCCGTGGCCATCGGGTACCACCCGTGTCACCTGGAAGCCGAGGCCAGCGTAGAACCCTTGGGTGTGCTGGCTGGTGCTGAGCGTGATGCGCGCAATCGAGGCATCACGTTCGGCCTGCTGCAGTCGTGCCACCGCCAGTTCGCGGCCGATTCCCTGCCGGTGCAGCGCGCGCTGCACCATGCCCCAGCAGAAGCCGGCGCTGCCATCGTCGCGGCGCGAGAGCCCGCCGCAGGCAATGATGCTGCCGTCGCGCTCGATGACCTGGAACGCGCAGTCCGTGGCCTGCTCATGCAGGAAGCGTTCGAAATCGCTGCGCTCTTCGGGCGCGAAGTAGGTGGGTACGTTGCTGTCGAAGATCGACAGACAGGCGCTGGCATCCGTGTGGCGGTAGAGGCGGAGTGTCATGTGCCCACAATAGACGATCGTCAGTAGATCCACGCCATGCGTGGATTCATGGGCCGGATACCGTGCGTGCTTCGCTCAGGCCGAGATTCCCGCCAGCACCGCATACATCACCACGAAGCTGACCAGGAACAGGTAGACGCCGCCGATGGCCAGGTAGCGCAGCACGGTCAACGCCTTGTTGCCGCCATACACGCGCTGCTGCATCCACAGCAGATAGACCGGGACCGCCAGCCACAGCAGTGCATACAGCCATTGGCTGACGGCGCCGAATGCGGGGGATGCGAGCGCGCCGCTGATGCCGGCGATGAGGAACGTGGCCAGCGGCACCATCATCAGCCAGCAATGGCTGTACAGCGCGACCACCAGGTGTTCCAGATAGCCCATCGGCCGCGGGATGTAGGCGATGCGCAGCACCAGCGCGAACACTGGCATCAGGAAGAACAGGGCGCCGGGCAGGGCGGTCAGGATCGCCTGCATGTACAGGTCGGTCTTGCCGCCCATGCGCTGGATGTTGGTGTTGCCGTTCTGCAGGCGCTTGTTGAGCCAGTTGTTGGCGAACATCGGCCAGCCGGCAACCACGATGGGATTGGTGTCCGCATCCCAGGGCTTGCCGTTGACGGTGTGGTTGAAGAACGTGCCGTGCTCCGTCGCGGCGGCCTGCTTGCCGGTGCCAGTGAGTTCGGCCTTGCGCTGCGCGGCTGCGGCATTCACTGCGGCCCTGGCCATGGCAAATCCGGCGTTGCCGGTGGCGGGTGAGCTGGACTGCTGGCGATCGATCATCGCCAGCTGTTCCGCGCGGGCGGCTTCGACCTGTTCAACCGTGGACGCCTTGGCGTACAGCGGTTCACCACGGCCCATGTTGATGTCGTCGACGTGGACGAACAGCTTGCCGATGAAGAACGTAAACAGGGTGAGGATGACGAACAGCCGCAGCGGCTGCACGTACCCCACCCGGCGGCCTTTGAGGTAGTTCAGCGCGATGCGGCCCGGGACCCACAGATCGCGCAGCGTGCGGAAGATGCGCCCATCCAGGTGCCAGAAGGATTCGAACACTTCCTCGATGGCATGGCCCACATGCTTGAGCGGGTTGTGCGCGGATTGGCCGCAGCGATGGCAGTAGTGGCCATGCAGGGCGGTGTCGCAGTTCTCGCAGGCGGCGTGCGCGCTGTCGGTCGAGCTCATGGGCAATGGGCCAAGCGTCGGTTGAAGGCGCCTACGATAGCGAATTTTCAGGTTTCGTTCAGTTTTGTTATGTGGCGTACGGAGGGCGTGGGCCGTCGTGAGGAGCATCCACGCATGGCGTGGATCTACCGACGCATCTGGAGGAACAAGCCCCTCTGTTGAGGGGCTGCCACGCAGGCGCGGGGAGATGGATCGATTTCAGCCAAGGTCTCTGTTCCTTTGGTACGAAACACTGCAAAAGTAGGGGGCCCATGATTCATGATCAGAGCAAATTTAGAGAAGAAGACGATTTCGGTACAGAATCATGCAGCTCGATGTTCTATGAAAGATGGTTCTGTCGCAATTGATACGGTTAATCTCGACTCCTGAGATCAGACTGTGCTCTGATGTCGGCTCCTAAGAGAGTAGGAGGTATGTGATGAAAGATGGTATCTATCACGTCAATTTTTCATCGAACATGCAGAGTATGGGGGACGGTGTGGCAGTTTTTAAAGGTCAATCTGTTAATGGTGGAGATGCTGGGTACACCTACTCAGGTCATCTTGATGGTAATGATCATGGCTTTGCCTCTACCCTTTCCATTAAGCGTTGGAATGATTTCTCGGAGTCGGTTTTCGGGGCGTTGGATGAGTTTCGGCTTCAATTCACGGGGAAGTTTGACGACTTCGGGTTCGATGCAGAGGGTTACATCGTGGGGCAGCCACAAGCGAGAATTACTGTCCGCGGTCGATTCTTGGCGCCGGTAGCTTGACGGCCTGCTTTACGAAAACTAAGAAGCCCCGCTGTGCGGGGCTTCTTAGTTTTTTAGTTTTTATATAAGGTGTGGTAGCTGAAAGCTTGCCCGTATCTATTTGGTGACGTTAAGGGCTTGGAGGGCTCGGATTAGTAGGCTTTCCGCCAATACGGAGTTCGAATGGTCTATATCGCCACACGTCTATTCAGATGGGAACTTTGATCTTTCCTCTCGCGACGCAGACGCCGTCTTTAATGGCATATGCCTCGACGTAGTGCTCGCCGGAAAAATCGGCAGTCTCGTACTTTTGTTCTAGCCCGTCTTTGTCAAACGTTATTTCACCTCGAAGCATTTTTTTGCTGATCGCAATTTGTCCCTGGTTTCGGACCTTCCATGCAATCATATATGGCCTTGGGACATCGCATTCAGCCACATAAAACCGTAGGTGACGTCCAAGAGGTACGCATTCACGGCGACGCAGCGCTTGTCGCAAGCGATCGCTGATATTGGTTCCTTCACGCAGTTCAGCTTCGACTTCGAGGGTATAGCGGACATCAATCCCAAATCGCTCTTCGATAAACTGCTCCTGATCGTAGGATAGGCTCAAGGGCTCATTTAGGGATTCCATAGCCAGTGCAGTGATTGTTGCGGAAGGGAATTTGCGACCAAAAACCTTCTTCCATAGTTTAACTTTTGTAGATTCGTTCGTGGCGTCAATGGCTTCCTGGCAACGCGTAGCGGCCCGCTTCGCCTTTGATTGGAATTTTGTCTTGCACTTAACGCGCTGATTGCTTCCTGGAGCCATCCAGTAGTCTTGCATGTCAAGTCCGCCAAGATGGGCGAACAAGGAAACCAGCAGCTGTGGATAATTCTTGTAGGTCGCGTTGTGATAGTTAATATGTTCGATGAAAAAATTGTATGTAAGCGTATCGATTAGAAGCCCCCCAATACCAACGCCAACTTGATTTTTCCACTGACGAAGCATCCTGCAGCAGGCTTTTAGGTTGCCATTCGTTACCCTGTTAAGGTCGTTAAATGCCTTGATCTCAGGTCGGGGCTTGGTTAACTTGAACTCACCAGTGTTTGTGTCCCCATGCCAGAAATCGCCGTTGGCATCCTCATATGCGGGGAGAACCTCCACATGATAGTTGCTGTAGAATACGCCAACAATCTGTCCGTCGACTTTGATTTTCGTCTTGTCATATCGCTTCTCGAGTGATTTCTTAACCTCGTTAAGCATTTCTTTGGGGCCTTCCTTGCCCAGGTCCTTATAGTAATCGTACTTGCTCTTCGGGATCGAGAAGGCCATGTCCAAATCGCTGACGCCATCAATGGCCGTGTATCTTCCGTAAGAACCGATCTGTAGAGTGTGGGCGGTCTCTGAGTCCGAATTCCAGAAGTCCTTGTTCAGACGAGTCGTGATGCTCTCATATTTCGTTGAAATATCGTCGGCATTGCTGACGGTGAGGTTGTCCATAAAAGAGCAGAACAGGCTTGCGTCACTCATGCGCACCCCGCGAACATTTTGATTATTTTAATTGTTACAAGGGACAGGCCCAGAATCAGGGTGAGCGCGACAGTTATGCTGAGGGTGAGTGGAATCTTGTCGCGCCAGAATTTAAAGTGAAGCTGCTCGTCAAGCCAATCAATTTGCGCTTGCCAGAATATCTTGTAGTGAGCGTA
The DNA here is from genome assembly GCF_059371375.1 of Stenotrophomonas sp. YJH_SMC_64. Lineage (NCBI taxonomy): Bacteria > Pseudomonadati > Pseudomonadota > Gammaproteobacteria > Lysobacterales > Lysobacteraceae > Stenotrophomonas > Stenotrophomonas sp. YJH_SMC_64. The sequence goes on from NZ_JCAFUN010000005.1 coordinate 202,835, forward strand.
CCAGTCGCTGATAAAGATGTGTTTGTGGAGCCAGTCTTGCTCGGCTTCCTTTAGTGCTTCGCGATACCTGGATTCTAGGTCGTCCACATTGTCGCTTGGTCCGCGGCTTTTGGCGTCGTGGTAAATGCCCCGCAAGACGTTGAAATTGCTGACGAGCTTTCCTCCTGCCTTGGCATACTTTTCTCGACCATCTTGGAATTGATTAAAGTAGATCGATGCAACGCCAATAACGAGGATCGCCGCTGACAAGTAGTTGTTCGTGAGGGCCGGAATGATAAGCCCAAAGATTCCGACGGCAATTGTGGAGATCGTGAGCCAACCCGGTACCTTTTCGACGATGTCGAAGGTCGCAAAGTGCTTCTTTGCGGAGTACAGGACGTTATAGCCTGTTGTTGCTACCTCTTTGAGTAGCTGATCTCGGTTCATCTTGTCCCCTGTTCTTGGCTCGGCGTCTAGCTAGACCTTCGGTGTTACTTATGGGCAGAGAAGTCGGAAAGCAAGATGCGGGCTGCTACCGCGAAACTTACGACTCATGGAGGCGGAAAAGTTCACCCTTTGGGGCGTTTCCCCCGTAAGTGGCCGGTGACCATGAGACATAGAGGGGCGTCGTGCGGAGTTTCGTGGCTTCTTGGCCAGATCCCCTTGCTATTAGATGTAAGGGGGAAGGCGGGTGCATTCCCATGCACGGATCCCGATCCCGATCCCGATCCCGATGCCGATGCCGATCCCGATGCCGATGCCGATCCCGATGCCGATGCCGATCCCGATGCCGATGCCGATCCCGGCGCGCTGCGCGCTGGGACCCGCCTTCGGCGGTCCGGTTCTGCTCCTGCAGAACCGTCGAACCCCGGCAGGGCTTCTCTCGCCCGATGCTCTCCGCCAGCCAAATAAAAAAGCCGCCCAGAGGGCGGCTTCTTCATTTATCTGGCGGAGAGAGGGGGATTCGAACCCCCGAAGCGCGGTTTAGACGCTTACACACTTTCCAGGCGTGCTCCTTCAACCACTCGGACACCTCTCCGGATCCCTGCCATCGGCAAACGCCTCAGCAGGGGCGCAGATTCTAGCGGGCTGCGCGGCACTTCACAAGCACCCCGGCCAGGAACCTGCGAAGGGCGTGCCGGAGGCGAGGGGGCTGGACAGGCATGGCACAATGGAACATCCGATGGAAAACGGTGGCCTGATGTCCTATCTCGTCCTTGCCCGCAAGTGGCGTCCGAAGCGTTTTGCCGAGCTGGTGGGCCAGGAACACGTGGTCCGTGCGCTCAGCAACGCGCTCGACAGCGGCCGGGTCCACCACGCGTTCCTGTTCACCGGTACCCGCGGCGTGGGCAAGACCACCATCGCGCGCATCTTCGCCAAGTCGCTGAACTGCGAGCAGGGCACCAGCGCCGACCCGTGTGGCCAGTGCGCAGCCTGCCTGGACATCGACGCCGGCCGCTACATCGACCTGCTGGAAATCGACGCCGCGTCCAACACCGGCGTGGACGACGTGCGCGAGGTGATCGAGAACGCGCAGTACATGCCTTCGCGTGGCAAGTACAAGGTCTACCTGATCGACGAAGTGCACATGCTGTCCAAGGCGGCGTTCAACGCGCTGCTGAAGACGCTGGAAGAGCCGCCGGAGCACGTGAAGTTCCTGCTGGCCACCACCGATCCGCAGAAGCTGCCGGTCACCGTGCTCAGCCGCTGCCTGCAGTTCAACCTCAAGCGCCTGGACGAGGACCAGATCCAGGGCCAGATGACCCGCATCCTGGCGGCCGAGGAGATCGAGGCCGACGGCAGTGCCATCGTGCAGCTGGCCAAGGCCGCTGATGGCAGCCTGCGGGATGGCCTGTCGCTGCTGGACCAGGCGATTGCCTATGCCGGCGGCGCGCTGCGCGAGGACGTGGTGCGTACCATGCTGGGCACGGTCGACCGCACCCAGGTGGCGGCGATGCTCGATGCGCTGGCTGACGGCGATGGCCCGCGCCTGCTGCAGGTGGTGGCCGCGCTGGCCGAATTCTCGCCGGACTGGAGTGGCGTGCTGGAAGCGCTGGCCGAAGGCCTGCACCGCATCCAGGTGCAGCAGCTGGTACCGGGTGCGGCCGTTGCCGAAGGCCTGGATGCCGCCGCATTCGCCGAGCGCCTGCGCCCGGAAGTGGTGCAGCTCTGGTACCAGATGGCCTTGAACGGCCGTCGTGACCTGCCGATGGCGCCGAGCCCGCGCGCGGGCTTCGAGATGGCCGTGCTGCGCATGCTGGCGTTCCGCCCGGCCGCGGCGGTCCCGCCGGTGCCGAAGTCGGTGGAGGGGGCAGGCAATGCGCCGGGTGGCAATGCTGCCGGTGGTGGCACCGGTGCGGGTACCCACGAAGCGACGCCGGCGACTGCCGCCGCTTCGGCAAGCCCGGCCTTGGTGGCGCAGGTGGCTGCTCCGGTGCAGGCCGCGCCGCGCGAACCTGAACCCGAACCGGACCCGGCCCCGCAACCCGAACCGGACCCGACGCCGGAGCCCGAGCCGGTTCCGGTGGAAGAGCCGGTGTCACCGCCGCCGGTGAAGGCCGAAGCAGCGGCGCCGCCGTCCGTTGAAACAGAAGCGGGCGACGACCTGCCGCCGTGGGCCACCGACGAAGCCGAGGCACGTGACGAGGCGCTGGCGGCCGAGATGGCTGGGCCGGAAGCTGCCATGGTGGCGCCCTGGCATGAGCCGCCGGCTCCCGTCGCGGCTCCCAGCGAGCCTGCACCGCCCGCACGCCCGTTCCGCACGGAAGGCATTGCCATCGCGCCGGTCGAGCCGGCGCCAGTGCAGGAGAACGCGCCGCTGGAAGGTGTGAGCGACCTGGCCAGCGCCGAGGACTGGCTGGATCTGGTCGCCAACAGTGGCCTGAGCGGCCCGTCGCGGCAGCTGGCCGCCAACGCTGCCTTCATCAGTTGCCAGCACGGGACCTTGAAACTGGGCCTTTCGCCCGGATTTGAATACCTGCGCTCGGAGCGCGCGCTGGCCGCCCTGGGCGAGATGCTGGAGAAGGCCCTCGGCCAGGCGCCGAAGATCGTGGTCGAGACCGTGGAAACCGAACACGTTCCGGCCGAGACCCTGCACCAGCGTGCCGACCGCCAGCGTAGTGAGCGGCAGCAGGTGGCAGAGGCCGTTTTCATGGACGACCCGGAAGTGCAGGTGCTGATCCAACAGCACGGTGCCCGGGTTGTTTCCGATTCCATCCGTTCTTTTGACGAGTAAGACACCATGCGCGGAAACATCGCACAACTGATGCAGCAGGCCCAGAAAATGCAGGAAAACCTGCAGAAGGCCCAGGAAGAAATCGCCAAGATCGAAGTGACCGGCAGCGCCGGCGGCGGCATGGTCAGCGTGACCCTGACCGGTGCCAAGGAATGCCGCAAGGTGCGCATCGACCCGTCGCTGACCAGCGACCCGGAGATGCTGGAAGACCTGATCGCCGCCGCCTTCAATGATGCGTCGAACAAGATCGATGCCGAGTCGAAGTCGAAGATGGGGTCGGCCACCGCCGGCATGCAGCTGCCGCCGGGCATGAAGCTGCCGTTCTGATTTCCCAGGGGGGCGCCTGCCGCTGCAGGTGCCCGCTCCAACCCTCGGTCGAGCATGGCTCGACTCTACAGACAGCTGTCGAGCGTGCTCGACGCCATGAAAGCATGCCGCCGTGTCCGCACCCCTGCTTGAACAATTGATCGACGCATTGCGGGTGCTGCCTGGCGTCGGCCAGAAGACTGCACAGCGCATGGCCTATCACCTGCTCGAGCGCGAGCGCGAAGGTGGCCAGCGTCTGGCCGAGACACTGGCATTGGCGGTGGAGCGAATCGGCCACTGCGTGCAGTGCCGCGATTTCAGCGAAACCGAGCTGTGCCCGACCTGTGCCAACGGCAGCCGCGAGCGCAGCCAGCTGTGCGTGGTCGAATCGCCGGCCGACCGCCTGGCCATCGAGAACGCCACCGGCTTCCGCGGTGTCTACTTCGTGCTGCAGGGGCGGCTGTCGCCGCTCGATGGCATCGGCCCGCGCGAGCTGGGCCTGGAGCAATTGGAGCGACGGTTGGCCGAAGGCGAGGTGCAGGAGCTGATCATCGCCACCAGCGCCACTGTCGAGGGCGAGGCCACCGCGCATTACCTGGCGCAGCTGGCGCGCGCACGCAAGGTACAGCCGAGCCGTTTGGCGCAGGGCCTGCCACTTGGCGGTGAACTCGAATACGTCGATCGCGGCACGCTCTCGCACGCGTTCGGAACGCGCAGCGAATTCCGCGATTGAATGCCGGCCGGGCATCCCCCGGCGCGGCCGGCCTACAATGCGGATGACATCCCCGCCGAGGCCGACCATGAGCAACGAAACCCTTTTCAGCAAGATCATCCGTCGCGAGATCCCGGCCACCATCGTCTACGAGGATGACGAGGTGCTGGGCTTCAAGGACATCGCACCGCAGGCACCGGTGCACGTGCTGTTCATTCCGAAGAACGAGATCATTCCGACCCTGGATGACCTGCAGCCGTCGCAGGCGCACCTGATCGGCAAGCTGGCGCTGGCTGCCGCCGAGTACGCGCGCCGCGAGGGCTTCGCACAGGACGGCTACCGCATCGTGATGAACTGCCGCGAGCATGCCGGGCAGACCGTGTTCCATATCCACATGCACCTGCTGGCCGGTGCGCCGCTGGGGCACTTCGGTACCCCGGGGCGTTGAGCCTGCGCACCGCATGGATCCACAGGATGCAAAAAGGCCGCCCGAGGGCGGCCTTTTCCGTCATGCCTGTGCGGTGACGATCACCACCAGCCCCAGCGACCATAGCCGCCCCAGTACGGACCATACGGGCCCGGGCCCCACGGGCCATAGGGGTAGGGCACCACGTCGACCTGGCGCTGTTCCGGCCACAGGTAGATCACATCGGCCGACAGCTTGGGCAGGCGGTAGTCGTACTCGCCGATGCGGGTGTTCTGGTAGCCGTCGATCTTGCCGATGAAGGTCACGTCACGACCGGCTTCGAACACGGCCGGGTCGTAGAAGCCGGCACGGCAGGCGATGAAGCGGCCGTCGCTGGCGTCGGACGAGGTGGTGTTCGGACGGCCACTGCCATTGAGCGGGCGCGAGATGATCTGGAAGCAGGTCTCGCCCTGGCCGGGCTTGGTTTCGATGATGCGACCGCCCCAACGGACCGGCGTACCGACCTGCTGGGTGGCGACCGAGTCGCGCGGGGAGACCAGGCTGAACTGTCCCTGCAGCGGCTTGGGGGCCGTGGCGCAGGCCGACAGGGCCAGCGTGGCCACAGCGGTGAGAAGGAACTTGGTGTTCATGGGGAGGCTCCGGAAGTCGGGCGATGCCTGCGCAGGTCCCGCAATAATGAAGCGAGGTCGGTGCAAGTTCCAGCGTAGCGCGCGTCGGCGAAACGCTGGCTGAGTGCGAGCAGGGCCGGGTCAGGGCGCTGCCGGTGCACCCGCTGGGCCCAGTCCTGTGCGGTTTCGTGCGGTTCACGGGCCAGGCCGGGGCGGGCGTAGCGCCGTCCGAGCCGGTGCCAGGCGCGCAGCAGCGGGTCGCGTTCGCGCTCGCCACGGGCCAGCAGCCAGGCCATCCACGCCAAGGCCAGCATCGTTGCCACCACGAAGCCAGCGACAAGTTGCGTGGGACCCAGATCATCCAGCCCGAACGGCGTGAGCAGTTGCTGCTGGCGGCGTGCATCGAACGAGAGCACCAGGTCGTTCCAGCCGCGGCGCAGCCAGTCGCCCATCTGCCCCAGCTGCTGCCAGCGTTGCTGCAGTGGCGTGTCCGTACCGGCCTGCAGGCGGTCGTCCAGTGTGTCCAGGATGCGTTCCGGTGCCACGGCTGCGGTCGGGTCAACCCGTACCCAGCCGCGCTGCGGCAGCCATACCTCGGCCCAGGCGTGGGCGTCCATCCGCCGCACGATCCAGTAGTCGCCAAGGCGGTTGTAGGTGCCGCCGGCAAAGCCGGTCACCACCCGTGCCGGGACGCCGGCGTTGCGCATCAACACCACGAAGGCCGAGCTGAAGTGTTCACAGAAGCCGGCCTTGTAGCCGAACAGGAACTCGTCGATCGGGTCGCGCCCTGCCGCAGGGGTGTCCAGCGTGTACGAGAAGTCGGTGGTGATCCACTGCAGCGCGCGGCGCACGATGGCCTCGTCATCGCTGCCAGCCTGCTGCCGCCATTGCTGCGCCAACGTGGCGGTGCGCGGGTTGAAGCCACTGGGCAACTGCAGCGCGGCCCGTCGCAGATAGGGTGACAGCGTGCTGTCGAAGCGTTGTGGTGGCGCCGAATGCAACCGCCAGCGGCTCAGCGACGCCAGTGACCGCTCGCTGCTCAGGCTCATGTCCGCATCCAGCGTGCTGCCTGCAGGCGCGCGGCTGGGCAGGTCCAGTGCCACCAGCTGGCGCCGGTCGGTGGGTTCGTAGTCGATCTGGTAGTCCCAGCCCTGCGTGCCGGCCTCGACCACGGCCGCCGGCCGTCGCTCGCTGGCGCGGTCACGTGTCCAGCGCCGGCCATCGAAGGCGGTCAGTACCGGTCCTCGCCAGTAGCGTTGCATCGGCTCGGGTACCGCGCCGAAGAACTGCACGCGCAGCGCCGGGCTGTCGTCGGCCATCAGGTCCAGCCACTGGCCGGGCTCCATGCTGTCGGACAACCCCGGCGTACCCACGGCGCGCTCGGGAACACCCCACAGTGGCGTGGCCAGGCGGGGGAACAGCCAGAAGCAGGCCAATGCCAGCGGCAGGCCGATCGCCAGCAGGCGGCCAACGCCGCGCAGCTGCCCTCGCAAGGGCAGCTGGGCGGCGTGGCCTTCATCCCCGGCCAGCCGTTGCAGGGCGAGCAGCGCGCTGATCCCCGCCAGTGCGGCCAACACCGTGGTCAGTGGTCCTTGGTCGAGCAGGAACGCCGCAAACGGGGAAAACAGCGCGAACCCGAGCAGGCTGCGGGCATCGCGCCGGCTGCGCAGTTCGCTGGACTTGATCGCCAGCATCGCTGCCAGCAGGGCGCAACCGGTATCGCGCCCAGGTCGGACCATCCCCATCTGCCAGGCGATGGCACCGAGCATGGCCAGCACCAGCAGCAGGCGCACCGGCATGGGCAGCACCTTCCGCCACGACAGGACCGCAGTCACGAGCGCTGCGGCCGCGATCACGCCCGCCAGCAGGGGCGGCAACTGCAGCAGCAACGGCAACAGCGCCAACGCCGCGCTGGCCAGGGTCCAGTTGCGGGCATTGCGGTCGAGCGCGGGCGTGGTCTCAGTCATGCGGCATCAATGCCAGTGCACGCAGGCACAGGTGGTGGTGGCCGGCGCCCTGGCCTGGCCCGAATGGCGGGTGTGCAGGCAGCAGCAGGGTGTAGCGGCGGCCTTCGCGCTCGGCCATGTCGACCCATCGCGCCAAACGCGCGATGCGTGCTTCATGGCCCAGCGGGGACAGCGTGCGCCAATCGAGGATGACTTCGATGCCAACCGGCTTTTCGTACTCGCGCACCAGCAGGCTGTCGCGGCGTGCCGAGTGCTTCCAGGAAATGCTGCGTGGCGCATCGCCCGCACGATAGGGCCGTAGCTGATGCAGTTCCTCGCCGCTGGCGTGGGCCCGGGTATGCAGCGGATCGTTGCCGCTTTCCGGCAGTGCAGGGGCCAGCGCCTCGGGTTGCGGATAGACCAGCAGCGGTTGTTCCGGCCACACCCACGACCATGCCCGCACCAGGCCCACTGGCTGGGTGGTGGAGAGGCGGATGCGCGGGAGCTCCAGCCAGCCGCGGCGTTCGCTGGGAACCTGCAGCTCCACTTCACCGCGGCCGTGTGCAGGCAGCGAGGTCCAGGCTTCGCTGTCACCCAGCTGCAGGTGCAGGCCGTGGCGTGCGCGCGGATCACGCAGTGACAGGTCCACGCGCAGGCGCAGTGGTTGCCCGGCAGGAACCGGCTCGGCGGAGATCGCGTCGATCTGTACGCCGGACAGCTGCAGGTGCGCGGCGATGGCGCTGGCGATCGCCGCTGCCGCCAGCAGCAGGGCCAGCAGCAACGCCGGGTTGTTGTTGTAGTTCAGTGCGCCCAGCAGCATCGCCGCCAGCAGCGCGGCGACGAACAGGCCGAAACGGGTGGGCAGCACGTAGATGCGATGGCGGTCCAGGCGCTGCGGCAGTGCTTCAGGCCTGCGCGGGCGTGCCAGCAGTTGCAGTCGTGCCCAGCGCGTGGCCACCCTCAATCCACCGCAACGGTCTGCAGGATGGCCCGTGCCAGTGCCGGCCCCGAGCTGGACTCGGCTTCGGCCACGAGGCGATGACCGGCTACCGCCACGAACAGGGTCTGCACGTCCTCGGGCACCACGTGGCCGCGGCCCAGCAGAAGTGCATGCGCCCTGGCCGCGCGCAGCAGCGCAAGGCCGGCACGCGGTGACAGGCCCACGCGCACGCCGGCGTGCTGGCGGCTGCGGGTCAGCAGGGCCTGCACGTAGTCGACCAGCGCATCGCTGGCATGGACCCGGCTGACGGCTTCACGCAGCGTGCGTACCTGGGTGTCATCCAGCTTCGGTACGGCACGTGCGATCAGGTCGCGGCGGTCTGTACCACGCAGCAGTTCGCGTTCGGCCTGCGCACTGGGGTAGCCCATCGCCAGTCGCAGCAGGAAACGATCCAGCTGCGAATCCGGCAGCGGGAAGGTACCGGACAGGTCCACCGGGTTCTGCGTGGCGATCACGAAGAACGGATCGGGCAGGGGATGGGTCTGCCCATCCAGGGTGACCTGCTGTTCGGCCATCGCCTCCAGCAGCGCGCTCTGCGTGCGCGGTGGCGCACGGTTGATCTCATCGGCCAGCAGCACGTGGGTGAACACCGGCCCCGGGTGGAACTGGAACTGGCGGCTGCCGGCCTCGTACACCGAAACGCCCAGTACATCGGCGGGCAGCAGGTCGGAGGTGAACTGCACGCGCTGGAAACTGAGGCCCAGGCTGCTGGCCAACGCATGCGCCAGCGTGGTCTTGCCCAGGCCGGGCAGATCCTCGATCAGCAGATGGCCACCGGAAAGCAGGGCGACGAAAGCCAGCCTGACTTCCGGCACCTTGCCCAGCACCAGTGCGTTTACCTGATCCTGTGCCTCCAGCAGGGCCTGGCGCAGTTGATCGGTTAGCATGCTGGGATTGGGGGACGAGGCTGGCATGATCGTCTCAGGTCTGGAATCCATTCGATTATCCATAGAGCAATGCAGGGCGAACAGCGCGCGCGGACAATATTTCTCTGGTTATGGACGCTGGTCACAGCGGCCAAGCTGGTAGTGGCTGCGCGGCTGCCACTGTTTGTTGACGAGGCGTTCTATTGGCAGGAAGGCCAGCATCTGGCCGCTGCGTATTCGGACCTTCCCGGACTGACCGCGTGGTTGGCGCGCCTGGGTGTGGAGATCGGTGGCCACCATGTGCTCGCGTTGCGCCTGCCGTTCCTGGCCATCGGCGCGCTGCTGCCGTTGCTGGTGGTGCGCACGGCCACGCGCTGGTTCGGCAATGTGGCCGGTTGGCAAGCGGGCAGCCTCACGCTGTTGATGCCATTGTCGGCGACGCTGGGCCTGCTGGCGGTGCCGGATGTGCCCATGGCACTGGCCGCGGTGATCTGCCTGCACGCCGGTGCGCGGCTGCTGCACAACGTTGATGCATCGTCGGCGATGAAGCTTGCGCTGGGCCTGTCGATCGGTGCACTCAGTCACTACCGTTTCATCGGTGTCATCGGCGTTGGCTTCATCGCGTTGCTGGCGCTGCCGCAGGGGCGGCGCATGCTGGCCGATCCGCGCGTATGGGTCGCGCTGGCGGTGGGCGTGCTGGCGTGGCTGCCGTTGCTGGCATGGAACGCGGACAACCACGACGCCGGCCTGAAGTTCCAGGTGGTCGAGCGCCATCCCTGGACGTTCGAATGGAACGGGCTGTGGTTCCTGGTGATCCAGCCCATGCTGGTCACCCCGATCCTGTGCATGGCGATGTGGAAGGTGGCGCTGGCCGGTACCCGCAGGGGCGGCGGCACGCGCGTGCAGTGGCGCTACTTCGGCCTGGTCGGGGGCGTATCCACGCTGGGCATCTTCCTGCTGGGCTTCTTCACCGACGTCGAGCGGATCAGTTTCCATTGGCCGCTGCCGGGCTACCTGGCGCTGCTGGTGGCGGTGCCGGTGGTGCTCAACGGCTGGCCACGCTGGCTGCGGCGCACCGGCTGGTGGCTGGCGGGCGCAGGCATGGTGCTGGCGTTCGGCTATTACCTGATGGCCTCCACGCCTGCGTTGCGCGAGCAGCTGGCAGGCAGCAAGTACTACCCGCGCAATTTCGCTGGCTGGCAGCCGTTGGCGATGGCGGTGCGCGAAGAGTTGCAGCAGATGCCGGCGGGCACGCGGGTGCTGGCGGGGAACTTCAAGGTTGGCGCCGAGCTGGGCTTCCAGCTCGGCAATGGCGATATCGAAGTGCTGCCGCATCCGCTCAACGACAAGCATGGGCGCACCGCGCAGCTGGCGCAGTGGGAACTGCTGCATGAGGGCAAGCGCTCGACGCCGATGCTGCTGGTGCTTTCACCCAGCGACCAGCGTTACCGCGATCTGCTGGCGCGCTATCACGCCATCTGCGGACAGGTGGGGCCGTTGCCGGCGCCGCGGGTGGTCAGCAGTGACCATGGCTTCCAGCGTTTCCTGCTGTTCCGGCTGCCGGCGCAGCGCGCGTCCGGGGCGTGCGTGACTCCGGCAATGGCGTGGCTGGATACGCCTTCCAACGGCGAAAAGGTGTCTGGCACGCTGGCGATCAAGGGATGGGCGTTCAAGGATGGTGTCGGCCTGGCACGGGTTGAGGTGCTGGTCGATGGCCGCTCGATGGGGGATGCGCGCTATGGCCGCGCATTCGACGTGCGCCAGACCTGGCCGGACAGCACCGATCCGCAGCATCCTGCGGTGGGCTTCGATGCTTCATTGGACACGAGCACGCTGGCGCCGGGACGGCATTGGCTGGGCCTGCGCCTGCACGGTCGCGATGGCAGCGTAGAGGAATGGCAGGAGCAGCCGTTCGAGGTTCGCGGGCGCTGAGGCGGAGCGCGGTCCAGGTGGTCGCGCGCCAGGTTGGTTGCGTGCTCCAGGTTGGTCGGGTGCTCCACGTTGGTAGAGTCGACTGTTAGTCGACTGCTCTTCCAGCCGCTGGCAAAACCCCGCGCTGCGCGCGATAGTCGACTGACAGTCGACGCTACCCGGCTTGGGTCCTACCCGGCCCATGTCCGGCCTGTTTCCGCGATCGGTGCCGGCAGTCAGTGTGCCGCCTTCAGGGCACTGCGAACCCCGCCTTGCGCAGCAACCCGCACAGCGCGATCAGCGGCAGGCCGATCAGCGCGGTCGGGTCGCGGTTGTCGATCGCTTCGAACAGGCTGATGCCCAGGCCCTCGCACTTGAAGCTGCCGGCACAATCCAACGGCTGTTCGGCGGCCACGTAGCGGGCGATCTCCTCCTGGCCCAGCGTGCGGAAACGGACCTCGGTCAGATCCACGGCGCTGAGTGATTCTCCGTCTCGCGTGAGACTGATTGCGGTATGGAAGCGAACCGTCTGCCCGGACATCGCCGCCAGCTGCGCGCGGGCCGCCTCGGCGGTGCCCGGCTTGCCCAGCGGCCGCCCGTTCAGGTCCGCGACCTGGTCCGAGCCGATCACCCAGGCGCCGGGGTAGCGGGCCGCGACTTCGGTTGCCTTGGCCGTGGCAAGGCGCGTTGCAAGGGCCAGCGGCGTCTCACCGTTCAACGGGGTTTCATCCACCTCCGGGCGCGCGCAGTCGAAGGGCAGGCCCAGCCGCTGCAGCAACTCGCGGCGGTAGCGGGAGGTGGAGGCCAGGACCAGTGACATGCGAGAATACCGGGGCAGGGTGCGGCAGTCTGGCCTGTGCGCAGCGCCAGCAGCAAGTGCTGTATGGCGGGCATTTGACAGCAGCCCCCCCGATCCTTAGTATTCAGCGGCTTATGTCCGCGAACGTGCCCGAATCGCTGGATGCTTGGCGGATGGTCGTAGCGCGAAGGCGCTTCGACGGCCAGGTCTCCCTGGCTGAATTGACCCGCCTGCAGGGGCTGGTCGCAGATACCGACGGCGAGTGTTCCTACTCGCTTGAATTCGGTCGCGACGAAGTCCTGCGGGTATCCTATGTGGAACTGACCATCGACACCGCGTTGCCGCTGACCTGTCAGCGCAGCATGCAGCGATTCCTGTTGCCGGTGAAGGTGACCCAGAGGCTTGGCCTGATCCGCGACGAGGACGAGGAATCGTCCCTGCCGGAGGAGTACGAGGCGTTGCTGGTGCCGGAAGACGGCCAGCTGCGTCCGCTGGACCTGGTCGAAGACGAGTTGGTGCTGGCGGTGCCGGTGGTTCCACTGTCGCCCGACGGTGAAGCAGTCGACAAGGACTGGGCGCCGAGCGAAGAAGAAACAAAGAAGGCCAATCCGTTCGCGGCATTGGCGGCATTGAAGAAACAATAGCAGCCGGATTGTCGTCGGCGGCTGCGGCGAAAGCGAAAGTGTGCTGGGCGCTGGCGTCCTGCGCGACGATACGACGAAGCAAAACGAACCGAGTTTGGAGCAATCCCATGGCTGTGCAGAAATCCCGTGTTACCCCGTCCCGCCGCGGCCAGCGCCGTTCGCATGACGCCCTGAGCGCCAAGCAGCTGTCGACCGACCCGACCACCGGCGAAGTGCACCTGCGTCACCACATCACTGCCGACGGTTTCTACCGCGGCAAGAAGGTCATCCAGACCAAGACCTCGGCCGTCGAAGAAGATTGATGTGCCGGGAAGGCCGCTGCCCCCGGGCAGCGGCCTTTGCCTTCTTTCCCGGGCGTGCCGGTGATCGGCGGCCCGCGCAACAGGAAACATGATGAGCAAGCGGATCTATTCGAGGATCGCGGGCACCGGTAGCTATTTGCCGGAAAAAGTCCTGACCAACGCCGACCTGGAAAAAATGGTCGAAACCTCGGATGAGTGGATCCAGTCGCGCACCGGAATTCGTGAACGGCACATCGCGGCCGAAGGCGAAACCACCAGCGACCTCGGCTACCAGGCCGCGTTGCGCGCACTTGAAGCGGCCGGTATCGACGCTTCGCAGCTCGACATGATCGTGGTCGGTACGACCACGCCCGACCTCATTTTCCCCTCCACCGCGTGCCTGATCCAGGCCAAGCTCGGTGTTGCGGGGTGCCCTGCCTTTGACGTCAACGCCGCCTGCTCGGGCTTCGTGTTCGCGCTGGGCGTGGCCGACAAGTTCATCCGTTCCGGCGACTGCAGGCACGTGCTGGTGATCGGCACCGAAACGCTGACCCGCATGGTCGACTGGAACGATCGCACCACCTGCGTGCTGTTCGGCGATGGCGCCGGCGCCGTCGTGCTCAAGGCCGACGAGGAAACCGGCATCCTCAGTACCCACCTGCATGCCGACGGCAGCAAGAAGGAGCTGCTGTGGAACCCGGTGGGCGTCTCGACCGGCTTCAAGGACGGCGCCAACGGTGGTGGCACCATCAACATGAAGGGCAACGACGTGTTCAAGTACGCCGTCAAGGCGCTGGACTCGGTCGTGGACGAGACCCTGGCTGCCAATGGCCTGGACAAGTCCGACCTGGATTGGCTGATTCCGCACCAGGCCAACCTGCGCATCATCGAAGCCACCGCCAAGCGCCTGGACATGTCGATGGACCAGGTGGTGGTGACTGTCGACAAGCACGGCAACACCTCGTCCGGCTCGGTGCCGCTGGCGCTGGACGCCGCGGTGCGTTCGGGCCGCGTCGAGCGCGGCCAGCTGCTGCTGCTGGAAGCCTTCGGCGGCGGCTTCACGTGGGGTTCGGCCCTGCTGCGCTATTGATAGTGCAAGTTACGACAATGTGAAGTTTTGTCGTTACGGCCCCTCTGGGGCCGTAACGCGTTTAAAGGAGTACACGTCATGGTTGAGCCCATCGTCATCGAAGGGCAGCGCGCCTGGCTGAAGCAGTACGGCAAGGGAAGCCGCGCAGTGGCCCTGGGCCTGCTCAATTTCGTTGCCCGCCGTTTCCATCTGGACGCCCTGCGGCCACCGCCGCACCGTGGTGGTGATGCCGCGCGAGAAACCGAAGCCCGTCGCCTGGGAGAACTGCAGGCGCAAGGCGTGAACGTGCCCGACGTGCTGGGCAGCGGCCACGCCGCGCTGGTGATCGGTGACAACGGCAGCTCGTTCAATACCTGCCTGCGCCAGGCCGATGAGGCCGGCCGCGACCGGCTGGTGATGGCGGCCATGCAGGCCATCGCCGAAGCGCATGCGCGCGGCGCCTATTTCGGCCAGCCGCTGCCGCGCAACCTCACCTGGGATGGGCAGAAGGTGGGCTTCATCGACTTCGAGGAAGATCCGCTGGAAGTGATGGATCTGTCCGAAGCGCAGGCCCGCGACTGGCTGATGTTCGGTTACGGCGTGGCCAAGTACTACGCCGACCGCCCCGAGCAGCTGCAGGCGATGATGGCCGAGGCGATGGGCGAGGCCCAGGCGCCTGTGCGCGAACACGTGCACGCGGTCAGCGGCCGCCTGCGCAGCCTGGCCCGGGTCTGCATGAAGCTGGGCCGTTCAGCGCGCGCGCTGGCGCATTCGATCTTCATCGCCCATGGCGCCAGCACGGCGGGCGTACTGATGCTGGTGGGCCTGTGCGTGGACTTCCTCGCCGACGGCGACCTGGACGTGCTGCAGCTGTTCTGCTGATGGCAGGTTCGCGCTGCTGGCAGGTTGGCGCTGCGGTAGAGTCGACTGTCAGTCGACTTCCGCGCGCAGCGCAGGTTTTCAGCGGCTGATCGAAGGGCAGTCGACTGTCACTCGACTCTACCTGGGCGGGGCACCGCACCGGATGCGGGGTTGTCCCGCGGCGGCGCTCCATACGCCTGCATACGCGCACGTACAGACGACACAGCGGATTCGCCCTTATCATGGCCCGCTTCGATTGCAACAAGCGGATGACCGCGTGACCGTATCCACCCTCGCTTTTGTCTTCCCCGGCCAGGGCTCGCAGTCTGTGGGCATGGTGGCCGAGCTGGCCGAACTGCACCCGCAGGTGCGTGAAGCCTTCACCGAAGCATCCGATGGTGCCGGCGTCGACCTGTGGGCGCTGTCCCAGGGTGGCCCGGAGGAAATGCTCAACCGTACCGAATACACCCAGCCGGCCCTGCTGGCCGCGAGCATCGGCGTGTGGCGCGTCTGGAACGCCGTGGGCGGTCCGCGCCCGTCGGTGCTGGCCGGCCACAGCCTGGGCGAGTACACCGCCCTGGTCGCCGCTGGCGCGCTGAGCCTGCATGACGGTGCGCACCTGGTGCGCCTGCGCGGCCAGCTGATGCAGGAAGCCGCACCGGCCGGTGTCGGCGCCATGGCCGCCGTGCTCGGTGCTGAAGACCAGCTGGTGCTGGACGTCTGCGCCGAAGCCGCGGGCAGCCAGGTGGTGGTGCCGGCCAACTTCAATTCGCCGGGCCAGATCGTGATCGGCGGCGACGCAGATGCGGTTGACCGCGCGCTGGCGCTGCTGGCCGGGAAGGGCGTGCGCAAGGCCGTCAAGCTGGCCGTGAGCGTGCCCTCGCACACCCCGCTGATGCGCGAAGCCGCCAACCGTCTGGCCGAAGTGATGGCCGGCCTGTCCTGGCAGGCACCGCAGCTGCCGGTGGTGCAGAACGTGGATGCCCAGGTGCATGACGGTATCGACGCGATCCGTACCGCGCTGGTCCAGCAGCTGTACCAGCCGGTGCAGTGGACCGGGTGCGTGCAGGCGCTGGCCGGCCGCGGCATCACCCGGATCGCCGAGTGCGGCCCGGGCAAGGTGCTGACCGGCCTGGTCAAGCGCATCGACAAGGCCATCGACGGCCGTTCACTGGCCACCCCGGGCGACTTCGAAGCCGCCCGCGAGGCATGGTCGGCCTGACTCCCCCTGTTCCTGCCGACCGTACCGGTGGCCGCTGCACGCGGTACGGGTACGGCGGCCGCCCCAGCCTGAGGAAAACATCATGAGCAAGCCCCTGCAGGGTGAAATCGCACTGGTCACCGGCGCCAGCCGTGGCATTGGTGCCGCCATCGCCGATCTGCTGGCCGCCCAGGGCGCCACCGTCATCGGCACCGCCACCACCGAATCCGGCGCTGCCGCGATTGGTGAGCGCCTGGCCGCCCACGGCGGCCACGGCCGTGCACTGAACGTGACCGACGCTGCCGCGCTGGACAGCGTGCTGGACGGCATCGCCAAGGAGTTCGGCCCGATCTCGATCCTGGTCAACAATGCCGGCATCACCCGCGACAACCTGCTGATGCGCATGAAGGACGAGGACTGGGCGTCGATCATCGACACCAACCTGACCAGCGTGTTCCGCACCAGCAAGGCGGTGATGCGCGGCATGATGAAGGCACGCAAGGGCCGCATCATCAACATCGCATCGGTGGTGGGCGTGACCGGCAATGCCGGCCAGGCCAACTACGCGGCCGCCAAGGCCGGCATCATCGGCTTCAGCAAGTCGCTGGCCAAGGAAATCGGTTCGCGCGGTGTTACCGTCAATGTGGTTGCTCCCGGCTTCATCGACACCGACATGACCAAGGCGTTGCCGGAAGAAGCGCGCACCGCGCTGATCAACGACATCGCCCTCGAACGCCTGGGTTCGCCGGAGGACATCGCCCATGCGGTGGCCTTCCTGGCCAGCCCGGCTGCCGGTTACATCACCGGCGAAACCCTCCATGTGAACGGTGGCATGTACATGCCGTAAGCAAGGGGCGCAGGGATTGCGCCGCAAGTGGTTGATCTGCTGAGGTTTTTGCTGCGATGCAAGGCCGCGCCGGTTTCCACTACACTATCCCACGGCCATCGCCTTTGATGGCGACCACTTTTGAACCACAACTCCATCTGGAGCGAGATCCCATGAGCACCATCGAAGAACGCGTCAAGAAAATCGTCGTCGAACAGCTTGGCGTCAAGGAAGAAGAAGTCACCAACAGCGCATCGTTCGTCGATGACCTGGGCGCTGACTCGCTGGACACCGTCGAGCTGGTGATGGCCCTGGAAGAAGAATTCGAGTGCGAGATCCCGGACGAAGAAGCCGAGAAGATCAGCACCGTGCAGGCCGCCATCGACTACGTCAAGGCCCACGTCAAGGCCTGATGTCAGACGGCAGTGCGCGTGCAGGTATTTCCTTGCCGCGCACCGCACCCCATGGGGCCGCTGTTGCGGCCCCGTGTGTTTGGGCATCACATCGAAGCAAACCGAGTTACCCGTAGAAATCATCCGGGTCAGGAGAAACAGCAATGAAGCGTCGCGTCGTCGTAACCGGCCTGGGTATCGTCTCGCCGTTGGGCAATGATCTGGCCAGCAGCTGGGAAGGCATCACCCACGGTCGTTCGGGCATCGGTCCGCTGACCAACGTTGCTGATGCCTACGTGGATCGGTTCACCACCAAGATTGCAGGTGAGGTCAAGGGATTCGACATCACCGCCGACAATGAACTGTTCGGCAAGTTCCGGGTCAGCGGCAAGGATGCCAAGAAGATGGACCCGTTCATCCATTACGGCCTCGGTGCCTCGTTCATGGCCCTGCATGATTCGGGCCTGGAGATCACCGACGCCAATGCCGAGCGCATCGGCGCCATCGTCGGCGCCGGCATCGGCGGCCTGCTCGGCATCGAAGAGCAGACCATCGAGTTCCACGAGGGCAAGAAGATCTCGCCCTTCTACGTACCCAAGACCATCATCAACATGCTGCCGGGCCAGCTGAGCATCATCACCGGCCTGAAGGGTCCGTCGTTCTCGGCGGTCTCGGCGTGCGCGACCTCGAACCACTCGATCGGTACCGCGATGCGCATGATCCAGTACGGCGATGCTGACGTGATGGTGGTCGGCGGTGCCGAGCGTGGCTCGTCGCCGACCGCGCTGGGCGGCTTCTGCGCGATGAAGGCCATGAGCACCCGCAACGATGCCCCGGAACAGGCTTCGCGCCCGTGGGACAAGGACCGTGACGGCTTCGTGCTGGGCGACGGCGCCGGCATCCTGATCCTGGAAGAGTACGAGCACGCCAAGGCCCGTGGTGCGAAGATCTACTGCGAACTGGCCGGCTTCGGCGCCAGCTCCGACGCGTACCACATGACCGCACCGAGCGAGAACGGTGAAGGCGCCGCGCGCTGCATGGTCATGGCCATGAAGGACGCCGGCGTGACCCCGGAGCAGGTGGGTTACCTCAACGCGCACGGCACCTCCACGCCGCTGGGCGACCTGGGCGAGACCATGGCGATGAAGACCGCCTTCGGCGACCACGCCTACAAGATGATGGTCAGCTCCACCAAGTCGATGACCGGCCACCTGCTGGGTGCAGCGGGCGGCGTGGAAGCGATCTTCTCGGTGATGGCGCTGCAGGACAACGTCATCCCGCCGACCATCAACCTGCAGCAGCCGGGCGAAGGCTGCGACCTGGACTACGTACCGAACGAAGCACGCCAGGCCAAGGTGGACGTGGTGATGTCCAATGGCTTCGGCTTCGGCGGCACCAACGGCACGCTGATCTTCAAGCGCGTCTGACCGGTGCGGTAGGTTGTAGAGTCGACTGTCAGTCGACTGCCTTTCGATCCGCCGCGGTGATCGTTGATGGGAAAGCAGTCGACTGACAGTCGACTCTACCCATCGGCAATCCGACAAACGGATCAACGCCGTGCACCACGGAGCCGCCGCAAGGCGGCTTCCGTGCATCTGAATTCCCGAACTGGCTGCCATGACCCACGCACCGCTGATCCACCCGCTGCCGCACCCGATCGATCTGCTGGCCCTGCAGCAGCACGACCCGGCGCGCTTCCCGCTGCTGATGGAATCCACCGCCTCGGGCACCGCCCAGGGCCGCTGGAGCCTGCTGCTGGTCGCGCAGGGCGATGGCCTGCGGCTGGATGCCGACGGCCAGGTGCGCGACCAGCACGACCTGGTGCAGCCCGGCACGTTCCTGCAGGCACTGGATCGCGCCTGGCAGCATGAGCGCCTGCCGCATGACGGCAGCCACAGCCTGCCGTTCCGCGGCGGCTGGGCATTGATGCTGGACTACGAAGTGGCCAGCCAGATCGAACCGGTGCTGCCGGCGCGCGCACGCGAGGATGGCCGCCCGACCGCGCTGGCGCTGCGCTGCCCGGCGGCGGTGCTGCATGACCACCACAACGATGCCAGCTTCGTCATCGCCGAAGCCGGCGAGCAGGCGTTGCTGGATGCGCTGGTGGCACTGGCCTCGGCCGCGCTGCCCGAAGCCGGGCAGGGCTGGCAGCCACCGCAGGCGGTCGGCGAGGACGCGCCGCAGCGTTTCACTGATGGCGTGCGCCGGGTGATCGAGTACCTGCGCGCCGGCGACGTGTTCCAGGTGAACCTGTCGCGGCGCTGGAACGCGCAGTTCGCTGCGCCGGTCAGCCCGCAGGCGCTGTACGCACAGCTGCGTCGTGCCAACCCGGCGCCGTTTGCCGGCCTGTTCAGCGCGCACGGCCGCCATGTGGTCAGTTCCTCGCCGGAGCGGCTGGTGTCGGTGCACGCCGGCCATGCGCAGACCCGTCCGATTGCCGGTACCCGTCCACGCTTCGAAGGCGACGACGATGCCGCGCGCATCCAGGAGCTGGTCGGCCACCCCAAGGAGCGTGCCGAGCACGTGATGCTGATCGACCTGGAGCGCAACGACCTGGGCCGCATCTGCCTGCCGGGCACCGTGGTGGTCGATGAGCTGATGACCGTGGAGAGCTACGCGCACGTGCACCACATCGTCAGCAACGTCAGCGGCCATCTGCGCCCGGAGGTCACGCCCGGCGAGGTGATCGCCGCCACGTTCCCGGGTGGCACCATCACCGGCTGCCCAAAGGTGCGCTGCATGCAGATCATCAGCGAGCTGGA
Source organism: Stenotrophomonas sp. YJH_SMC_64 (assembly GCF_059371375.1). NCBI lineage: Bacteria > Pseudomonadati > Pseudomonadota > Gammaproteobacteria > Lysobacterales > Lysobacteraceae > Stenotrophomonas > Stenotrophomonas sp. YJH_SMC_64. The sequence continues at coordinate 222,660 of NZ_JCAFUN010000005.1, forward strand.
GCAGGTGCCGCGTGGTGCCTACACCGGCGCGTTCGGCTGGCTGAACCGCGATGGCGACCTGGACCTGAACATCCTGATCCGTACCGCCGAAGTGGATGGCCACGAGGTGAGCTTCCGCACCGGCGCCGGCATCGTGGTCGATTCGGACCCGGACAAGGAGCTGGACGAGACCCGCGCCAAGGCCCGCGGCCTGCTGCGCGCACTGGGCCAGCAGGGGTAGTGCCGGCCGCTGGCCGGCAACCTCATTCATCCGCGGTCCACGCGATTGCCGGCCAGCGGCCGGCACTACCGGTACCGGCGGGTGCCGTTGTTCCGGTGGGTGCCGACCGTTGGTCGGCACGGCTGCGTGGCCCCGGTCATGACCCCAATCCACCGGCACGGTATCCTGCACGACGGAATCGAGTTCAGAGGTAGTCCATGGCGGGAGCCAAGCGCGGGTGTCTGTTCGTGGTAACGCTGGTGGTGGTGCTGGGCGCCGTCGTGGCCGGCGTGGGCGCGTGGTTCTTCTACCAGCAGACGCGTTTCGCCGATGCCCCGATCACCCCGACTGCCGAGAGCATGGTCATCGCCAGCGGCGATGGCATGAACAGCGTGCTGCGCAAGCTGCGCGATGCCGGCGTGGACGAGGGCCAGGACACCCAGTGGCAGCTGCTGGCGCGTCAGCTTGATGCCGCCGGCAAGCTGAAGGTGGGCGAGTACGCGCTCAGTGGCGACCTGACCCCGCGCGAGCTGCTGCTGCGCATGCGTGCCGGCAAGGTGCTGCAGCACCGGGTCACCATCGTGGAGGGTTGGAACATCCGCCAGCTGCGTGCCGCGCTCAAGCGCGCCGAGCCGTTGCTGCACACCACCGACAGCCTCGATGACGCCGCGCTGATGCAGCGTCTCGGGTTTGGTGGCCAGCATCCGGAAGGCCGCTTCCTGCCGGAGACCTACGTCTACCAGCGTGGCGACAGCGATCTGGACGTGCTCAAGCGCGCCCACGCCGCAATGGAAAAGGCGCTGGATGAAGCCTGGGAAAGCCGTGCGCCGGACCTGCCGATCAACACGCCGTACGAACTGCTGACGATGGCGTCGATCATCGAGAAGGAAACCGCGCTGGCCAGTGAGCGTCCGCAGATTGCCGGCGTGTTCATGCGCCGCCTGAAGATCGGCATGCGCCTGCAGACCGACCCGACCGTGATCTACGGCATCGGTGCGGCGTATGACGGCAACATCCGCCGCCGCGACCTGACCACCGATACGCCCTACAACACCTATACCCGTGCGGGCCTGACCCCGACCCCGATCGCCATGCCCAGCCGCGATGCGCTGATGGCGGCCGCGCAACCCGCAGCGGGCGACGCGCTGTACTTCGTCGCCGTGGGCGATGGCAGTGGCGCGCACGTGTTCTCGCCCAGCCTGGACCAGCACAACGCCGCAGTGGCCCGCTACCTGCAGCAGCTGCGCCAGCAACGTACCCAGGAGACCCCGGCGCAATGAGTCCCGCGCTGCTTCGCCACCCGCGTTTCGTCAGCCTGGAAGGCGGCGAGGGCGCGGGCAAGACCACCGCCATCAATGCCATCCGTGACTGCCTGCGCAGCCACGGTCATGAGGTGGTACTCACCCGCGAACCGGGCGGTACGCCGCTGGCCGAGCGTATCCGCGGCCTGGTGCTGAAGCCCGATGCCGAGATCGCCGCCGAACCGCTCAGCGCCGAAGCCGAGCTGCTGCTGGTGTTCGCTGCACGCGCGCAGCATGTGCGCCAGGTGATCCAGCCGGCGCTGCAGCGCGGCGCCTATGTGCTGAGCGATCGCTTCACCGATTCCAGCTACGCCTACCAGGGGGGGGGGCGTGGCCTTGATCCGCAGTGGATTGCCGACCTGGAACGCCGCGCGGTGGGCCTGCTGCCGGGCCTGACCCTGCTGCTGGACGTGGACGTGGCAGTAGGCCGCGCACGCGCCAATGGCCGTGACCTGTGGCCGGACCGCATCGAGAGCGAGCAGGACGATTTCTTCCAGCGCGTGCGCGAAGTGTTCCGCGACCGCGCACAACAGGACCCGCAGCGGTTCGCCCTGATCGACGCTGGCCAGGTGCAGGAACGCGTCGCCGCTGATGTGGTCGCGCGTGTCGAGCACTGGCTGCAGGACGGGGAGGGCGCATGAGCCGTTTCTCGCCGTGGCAGCAGCGCGCGTTCGATCAGACGGTCGCCGCGCTCGATGCCGGTCGGCTCGGCCATGGCTTGTTGATCTGCGGCCCGGCCGGGCTGGGAAAGCGCGACGTGGCGTTGGCCTTGGCCGACCACGTACTGGCGCGCGGTGATGCCGCGCATGCCACGCGCACGCGCCAGCTGATCGCCGCCAGTACCCATCCGGACCTGCAGCTGGTCAGCTTCATTCCGAACAAGAGCGGCGACAAGCTGCGCACCGAGATCGTCATCGAGCAGGTGCGCGAGATCACCGACAAGCTGGCGTTGACCCCGCAGTACGGCGTGGCGCAGGTGGTGATCGTCGACCCGGCCGATGCGATCAACCGCTCGGCGGCCAACGCGCTGCTGAAGACGCTGGAAGAGCCGCAGCCAGGCCGTTATCTGTGGCTGATCAGCAGCGACCCGGCACGCCTGCCACAGACCGTGCGAAGCCGCTGCCAGCGCCTGGAATTCAAGCTGCCGCCGCGCGATGAAGCGATGGCCTGGCTGCAGCAGCAGGGCCACAGCGAAGCATCGGCGCGCGAAGCGCTGGACGCGGCGCGCGGCCATCCCGGCCAGGCCGACAACTGGCTGCGTGAAGATGGCCTGAGCCTGCGCCGCGAAGTCGGTCGAGATCTGGAACAGCTGGCCGCCGGCAAGACCGGCGCGGTGGAGCTGGCGCAGAAGTGGTGTGGTGACGACAACGCGGCGCTGCGCCTGCGCTTTGCCGCCGACCTGGCGCTGGCCCAGGCCAGCACCGATGCCTTGACCACGCCGGAGCGATTGCACAAGCTTGCAGCCTGGTTCGATGCGGCCAACCGCACCCGCGACCTGCTGCGCACCACGGTGCGTGCAGACCTTGCGGTGGTCGAGTTGCTGCTGGCCTGGAACAAGGTGAACGAGCGGCCTGCCGCAAGGGGAAATCGATGAGTGCCAGCAACGCCCGCCAGGGCATCCTGTCCCTGGCCGTGAAGGACAAAGCCGCGCTGTACAGCGCGTACATGCCGTTCGTGAAGAATGGCGGCATCTTCGTGCCCACGCCCAAGCGCTACTTCCTCGGCGACGAGGTGTTCCTGCTGCTGACCCTGCCCGATTCCAGCGAGCGCCTGCCGGTGGCCGGCAAGGTGATCTGGGTGACCCCGGCCGGCGCGCAGGGCAACCGTACCGCCGGCATCGGCGTGCAGCTGGCCGAGGGTGCCGAAGGCGAGGGCGTACGCCACAAGATCGAGACCCTGCTGGCCGGCCTGACCGGTTCGGACAAGCCGACCCATACGATGTGATTCCGGTAGCGCCGGGCCATGCCCGGCTACGACCTCGAAACACCCGTGAACACGAATGTGAAAAACTGTTGACGGCCTCTGAAAAGCCCCTATAATGAGCGGCTCAGCAACACACCGGGCGGTTAGCTCAGCGGTAGAGCATTGCCTTCACACGGCAAGGGTCACAGGTTCGATCCCTGTACCGCCCACCATGTTGCAGAACGAAAGAAGCCTCCAGAAATGGGGGCTTTTTTGTTGCCTGGCCATCAGCGCGGCTTTCCGGCATCGTTGGAAGCGCGACTCACCGGCTCCCTCAACCGCGCGAAGCGCTCGGGGGACGCACTTCACCGATGCGGGCACAGGATTCCATCCATGCGCTGTTCCGTGGTTCACGGCCGGCGTACTCTCGAGGCAGTGCCGTGCCCCCATTCCCTGGAGTGCCACCATGCCGCTCGCCCGCATCGATCTTCGCAAAGGTAAATCCGCCGACTACCTGCAACGTGTCGGCGAAGCCATCTACCAGGCCATGCGCGCGGTGGGCGTGCCGGAGAACGACCGCTTCCAGATCTTCCAGCAGCACGACGCCGGCACGCTGATCTACGACCCCGGCTATCTAGGCGTGGACCGCACCGACGATTTCATCTGCATCCAGATCACCTGGAACGAAGGGCGTACGCTGGAGCAGAAGAAGGCGTTGTACGCCGGCATCGCCGATGGACTGCACGCGGCGGTGGGCATCCGCCGCGAGGATGTGTTCATCAATCTTGTTGAAGTAAAGAAGGAGAACTGGTCGTTCGGTGATGGCGTGGCGCAGTACGTGAGTTGATGCGCGGAAAGCACCACGCATGGCGTGAATCTACACCTCGCTGCCGACCTGTTCGCCTTCGCTGGCCGGGGCATTGCTGGCCGCTTTCACTGCGTCGGCGCTGTTGGGTTGTTCGCATTCGATGCGGGTGACATAGCCCTCGCTGCCGATGCTGTGCTCGGCACGCTTGACCAGCCACTGGCCATCCACGCCCTCGCGGAACCCCTGCATCACCACGGTGGCTTCGGCCATCAGTGTTTCGCGGCCGGGCAGGGTGTAGCTGAGCGTCCGCGTCTGCCGTGCCTGTTCGCGATGCTTGGCGCGCGCCGCCGCTTCTGCGCTCTCCCGGTCGGCATAGGCCATGCGCAGGCGCATGATCGGTTCACCGCTGCCGACCTTCACTTCCTGGCGCTTGGCACTGCGCACGTCGCGGTAGTACGCAATGGTGGTACCGGCATCTTCGCGTGCGGCAAGGGTTACCCGGTAGTCGCTGCCATCGGCCGGGGTGAGGGTGACATCGGGAATGCGCTCGCCGCTGGCGCTGGTGGATTCGCCCCGCTTCACGAACACCAGGCGCCCGCCTCCGGGCTTGGCGATGGCATCGTGCTGTTTGGCCAGGCGCAGCAGCAGGTTCATGTCCGACTCCTGCGACTGCACCGTCAGCGGCAGCACGATGGACGCCAGCGATGCGCTCACCGCTGCGTTCAGCCCATGCTCGCCGGCCATGCGTCGCACCATGTCGCCGATCGTGGTGCCCTTCTTCCAGGTGCGTGTCTTCTGCGTCTGCAGGTCGCTCTTGCCCCCCTTGCTGGTCTCGAACGGTGCCGCCCGGGCGCGCAGCGTCATGCTGCCGGGAAAGCCGGAGATCTCCACCTCGTCGCAGATGTACAGGCCTACGCGCCGCACTTCGCCGTCATAGCCGATGAAGGCCTCCAGTTCCGCGCCAACCGGTGGCAGCTGGATCGGATCGGACGGATCGTGGTCGGCCAGCTGCAGTTCCAGCGTGTCGGACGTGTTGCCGGTCTCGTCGGTGATGCGCAGCGACTTGAAGCGCGCCATGATCTTGTCGGTGATGTCCTGGCTGTTGGCCACCACGCGGAAGGCCGGTGTGATGTTCAATCCCACAGGGCGACTCCCTTGCGCTCGCTGGCCGGGCGCTGCACCTCCGGCAGGGTGATCGCTACGCCGGCAGGCAGTACCGGGCCGCGTGCGGCCAGGCCCGGGTTGGCATCGAACACCGCGCGCAGGATGGCCGGTGACTGCTCGCCATAATGCGCGTACGCGATACGGTCTACGACGTCGCCGTCGCGGGTGCTATACGTTCGTGCCATTGCTGTGCTTCCGCAGTGAAAGGGTGAATTCCTGTTTCAGGATCGCGCTGTCGGCGGTGAACTCGCTGGCGGTGGCATCGATCTTCTCGATGACCCACAGGCCCAGGTTGCCGCCTTTGCCGGTCAGCAGTCGATGAGGCGTGCCCTGCGCGGCCAGCTTGCGCAGCTGTGAGAGCTCGTTGCCGGCGCCGCGGAACTGGTAGTAGATGACGCCCGGCAGGGTCATGCTGGCTGAGCCCGGTCCGGTGTACTGCAGGGCCGCCATCTGGCCGATGCGGTCCTGCGCCTGCCAGCGATACTCGTTGGATTGCTGGATCTCCCGGAAGACCGCGGTGTTGAGGCTGAACTTGAAGCCGCCCAGCATCAGCAGGACCGGGGCGTTGCCGGAGTCATTGGCTTTGAACTGCGACAGCAGCTTGTCCACAGTGCCGGTTACGAATTCGCGTTTCATGCTCAGTTCCTGTCTGCAAGGCCACCACGGGCGGCAACCGCGTTGCGACGCTGCAGCTCGTCGGCGGTGCGGCGCGCCACCGCCTCGCTGGATTCGCCTGGCTGCTGGTGGATGGTGATGTGGTTGGTCTGCTGCTGCTGCACGGTGGTCGGTGCGCGCATCGTGGGCGAGGGCATGTCCGGCGCACGGCGTCCCTGCGCGCCGCTCAGCTCGGCCATGCGGCGGTTCAGGCCATCGTTGTCGTTGGTGCCGACCGCGTACGCAACGCGCGCCATGTCGCCGATGCCACCACCGCCGCGCGCCTTCATGCCGCTGTAGATGTTGGCGGCGCCCACTGCGGTCTGCAGCCCGCCCTCGGCGACCTCCAGCGCTTTGTCGTTGGCAGCCCCTACGCGACCACCAAGCTTGTCCATGAACCAGCCGACGCCTTCGATGACTGGCTTGAGCTTTTCCAGGATGCGGTCGAACGCTGCGGTCGCCTTCTGGCTGATCGACTCCCAGATGTTGCCAAGGGTTTCGTTGATGAAGCCGGCGACGGTGCCGAGCATCTCGCCCAGCCACACCACCGCCCCCACCACGCCGCCGATGACCTGGATCACCAGCCGGAAGTTGGTCAGCAGCGCCTCACCCACCAGCGAGCCGATCTGGGCGACGCGTGACAATTCATTGCCGGTGTACTGCGCCGGCTCCAGCATCTTCGACAGCCAGTCCCAGGCCTGGCCGATCAGCCCGCTCATGACTTCCCAGGCGGGGCGCAGTGGTTCAACCGCGCGCATCAGTTCACCCATCGCTGCGGTGCCTGCACCGCTCAGGCCTTCCCAGACGCCGCCCAGGAATGCCTTGATCGGTTCCCAGTACTTGCGCACCAGCAGGGCGCCGGCGGTGATGGCGGCGACCGCAACGGCGATGGGGCCACCGCCGATGGCACCAATGGCAGTTGCGACGATGCGGAAACCCGATGCCAGGCGCATGGCCATCGGCCCGAAGCGCCCCAGCTGTGCCAGCAGGCTGCCGCCACGGAACAGCTGGAAGGCCTTCTGCACGCCCAGGACCGGGCCCTGCAGGAAGGTCCAGGCATAGCGAGCGCCGAGTACCGCCGCGCGCATGCCCAGCATGCCGACCACGATCTGCGTGGTGTTGGCGATCAGCTTCGGGTTTTCCTGCACGAACGAGGTAACCCCGTTCAACAGCTCGGTCAGCTTGACCGCGGCCTCGCCCACCGCGGGCAGCAGCGCCGCACCGAACGCCTTGGACAGGTTGTCCACGGCGATCTTGGCGCCTTCGATCTTCTGCGGATCGGTCTGCATCGCGTCGGCATAGGCCGCATCGGTGGTACCCGCCGATCCATTCAAGGCCTTGTCGCGGACACGGATGTAGGTGTCCCAGTTCTCGATCATGGGCTGGACGAAGTTCTTCGCCTGTGCATCGCTGAACAGGGTGCCGATCTTCTTCTGGTCGCCCGCAGTCGCCTGGATGATCCCCTGCATCGCAGCATCGAAGGGATTGCCGCCGCTGGTCTGTGCATCGCCGATGATCTTGCGCAGATCCAGGTTCAGGCTCTTCTTGGCCTTCTCCTGAATGTCCGGCGAGAGCACCTCGGACATGAAGCTCTTCATGTTGCTGGCGGCCTTGTCGGCGCCACCTGCCGAGTCCAGCGTGGCTTCCAGTGCCGCACCCAGCGTAGCCGCCGCCGATGTGCCCTGCAGCTTCATCGCCTCGAACGAGGAACCCAGCACCGGCAGCACCTGGGCCATGTCCTTCAGGCCCAGGCTGCCCTGCTGGCTGTTCACCACCAGCACGTCCAGCGCGTTCTGCATGCGCGAGGGATCGATATCGAACGACTGCTGCAGGGCGGCCGCAGCTTGGGCCACATCATCGATGCTGGCACCGGTGACGGTGGTGGTCCGTCCAACGGCGCCGAGGCTGGCCTGCGCGGACTGTGCGTCCATGCCGGCCGCGACCATCAGCTTGATCGACCGCTGCAGATCGTCGGCGCCCTGGTTGGTTGCACGCGATTGCTGCAGGATCGCCTGGCCGAGCGCACTCACCTGCGCGCGGCTGAGGTTGGCTGCCACGCCGATCTGCTGGTTCTGGCGGGCGAAGCCGGAGGCGTTCTCGACCGGCTTGGCCAGTGCGGTGACGGCGGTGCCGAGTGTGCCGCGCGCTGCCTTGAACGAGGCGCCGAGTTTCTCGCGCTTCTCCAGGTTGGCGGTGCGCTTGGCTTCGACACGCTCCAGCGCTTCCTGTGAGGCGCGCAGCGCATCGGCCTGCGCGCGCATGCGGGTGTATGCGGTGCCCGACTTCTTCATCGCGGCGAGCTTGAGCTCCAGCTTGCCGGCTTCATTGCCGAGGCGCTTCACGCCATCATTGGCGAAGGACAATGCGTCCTTCAGCGACTTGGACACCTCACCGCCGATCGTGATCGTTGTCGTTTGAACGTTACTGGCCATGTACCGGCAATCCCTGAATCCACCAGATGAACTTCGACACCCGCAGTGTCATGATTTCGCGCAGGCCCCAGCCGGTATGACCGGCCAGAGCAAGCACTCCCTGCCTGATCTGTGGCAGGGTCAGGTGGTAAAAAGCGCGACTCCCGACTGCAGGCGGGCGTAATCGCGCAGCGGCAGCTTGCGCAGGTCGTCCGGCGGGATCTCGCACAGGTTGGCGATCATCCGCACTTCACGCTGTGCATCGCTGCCCTTGTCATCCTGGAACCGCTCCATGTCTTCCACGGTGGGTTCGCGCATGCGCAGTACGGCGGTTTCCACGCCATTGACCTGGCGCGGGCGGGTGAGGGTGACTTCGGCATAGCCATCGCGTTCGATGACGTGGTCGTTGGTGGTCTTGGTCTTGCTGGACATGGATGTGTTCCTGGAAATCGAGGGAGCGCGATGAAGGCGGGGGCGCGAGGCGCCCCCGGTGCTGTGGAGACGCGTGCGGGGTCAGATGCCCAGGGCGCTGCGCAGGCCGGCCAGCATGTCCACGCCGTTCTGCTTGGCGATCATGTTGACCACGTCCAGCTCCTGGACGACCAGCGGTCCGTGGGTGAGCTTGTAGTAGCTCAGTGCGAGCGAGATCTTCACCGTGCCCTTCTCGCCGGACTTGGACTCGCCACGATCAATGGCCTTGACCTTGCCGCGCATGTTGTGGACCACGGCGGTGATGCTGCCGTCGCTGGACTCCAGCGCCTCGCGTGCGGTGAAGGAGTACTCCTTGCTTTCCACCACATGGAACTTGCCCATGATGTCCGGGTCATCGGCGATGAGGACAGCCTCGGCTTCAAGCTTCTCGTGGCCCAGGGTGATTTCGGTCGGGGCGAACATGCCACCCGCCTGGAAATCCTCGGTCTTCAGCGTCAGCTTCGGAGCGGTGAAGGATTCGACGTTGCCGGCATAGCCCTTGCCGTCGACGTAGAAGTTGAAGTTCTTTCGGACGTTGCGCGCCATGCTTAGAAGATCTCCGAGACGTAGTTGTTGTTCATGTGCATGCGGAAGGTCAGCTGCTCACCCGGGTAGGTCGGAGTGAAGTCGAAGTCCCAGTAGAAGCGGCCCTGGGCCACGCTGTCCGCTGCGTTCAGTTCCGGGTCGATCCAGCAGTTGCCGCCGAGGATCGCGCCCTGGGTCTTCAGGCCGCGCAGGAAGGCATTGACGCCCTCGCGCACGTCATCGACGTAGGTCTTGCTGATGCCGCGGTCGACGGCCCACAGGTGGGCGGCTTCCAGGCTGTCGGCGATGATGTCGGCGGTGCGCACCACGCACAGGAACTGCCACTTCGGATCGATGCTGGTGGTGCGGTTGCCCCACAGGCGGAAGCCCCCTTCGCGGATGACCGTGGCCACGTTGGCCTGGTTCAGCAGGTTGGCGCGGCTGGTGGCATCGGACAGGCCGAAGTCGATCGCACGCGCGGTACCGACCACGCCGTTGAGTTCCAGGTTCGACGGCGACGCCCACCAGCCGCGCTCGTTGTCGCTGCGGGCGATGGCACCGGCCACGGCACCGGAGGCATGGCGGGTGACGATGGCATCACCGGACTGCACCAGCAGCGCGGGGTCGACCACGTAGACGCGCTTGGAGCCGGTCAGGGCGGCGGTGGACTTGGCAGCGTCGTCGTTGCTGTTCGGGCCGTCCTTGATGATGACCGCGCGCAGCTTGTCGGCGATGCCAAGCAGCTCGGCCACGACCGGGTTAGCCAGCACGGCCTCCGGCTTGGCCGGATCGGCTGGGTGCACATGGGTGAAGCCTGGTGCGACCAGGATGCGCGGCTTGACGCCGACGATGGACTTGGCGGCCAGCAGCGCATGCACGCCTTCGTAGGCGCCGGTCTGGGCGTTCACGCCGCCCAGCACGTTGGCCAGGGTGGCGCTTTCATTGGCACCCTTCTCGACGCGGACGACGACGACGACGGCACTGGACTGGTCGAAGATCGTGTCGAGCGCACCGGGCAGGGTGCCGACATCGGTGCCGGTGGTCGCCGACAGCTTGGCGGCCTGCGACGGCGAGGTCACCAGCACGGGCGTGTTGACGGGGAACGCTTCGGTGTCGGCCAGCGGTGCGGTGCCGACGATGCCGATCACGCTGCTGGAGGCGATGGCAATCGATCGGGCACCGGTATCGATGTTGACGACCTGTACGCCATGGAGAAATTCGGTCATTCGGGGTTCTTCCTCGGTGTGGGTGTGTGCCGGCTTGTGCAGGCGACGGGGTAATGTTCGGAGAATGTGGCGGTCGCGATAATTGCAGCGGTGGCCCGATGCGCAATCAGTACCAGCCCGAAACGGCGACGTTGGCGTATACGGTTGAAACCTGAGCGGGGCTGCCGGAACGACGGAGATGAACGGCTATCTCAACCGTGATGCTCTCGTACATGGAAGATGCCGCAGGAATGCTGATGGATACGGTTGCCGAGCGCGATGTCGCAAGTGAGGAGAATGACGGTGCGCTTGTGCTGAACGAAGCAGCCCCTGTGTTGCTGGCCGTGAACTGCACTTCGTACTGGCCGGGGTTTGCACCCGCCGGTGCCCAGCGACCGGAATCCACCTGGGCGGTGGCATCGTTGCCACCGCCGTAACTGTTGCTGTGGACGGTGAAGTTGCCGTCGGATAGCAGGCTGATCTGCACCGACGCCGTGACATCGCCGAATGAGTTTGTTTTGGCGCCATTGCCGGCTGAGTAGTCCTTGCCGTGGAAGGGCAGCCGGTAGCTTGCGGTGCCCCGGGCCGCCCACAGGTTGGACACGTCCATTCCGTTGATGCGATGGCCTACGTCGGCACGCTTGCTGCCGTACTGGATGTGGGCATAGCGGCGGCTCAGGTCGCCGCCCGCCAACATGGAGCCGCAGTCCGCAGCAAACGGACCCTCGGCGTAGGGATCGAACAGATCGTCAAAGTCGACTCCACCAGAGGCATAGCCTGAAGGCATGTCAGTTCCCTCCCTTTAGCGACCTGATCTCCGCAGCCAGTTCCTGGATGGCGCGAACCAAGACAGGAATCAGCTGCGACTCCTGGATCGACGGCACTTTCTCACCGCGGTAGTCGACGGCATTCTCGAAGACTGCTTCGGGTACGATTTCGGAGAGCTGCTCTGCAATCATGAAGAGTCGGCGTCGCTCATCGTTTACAAAATCGGAGTTGTACTGGCCAAAATAGGTCTCAATCTTTTCGATTTCCGCCAGGCCATAGCTCAGTGGTGTCAACGGATGGTCCGACTTGAGCTTGCGCGACGAAGGGCGGTTGAACCCCGCGGGAGCTTCCACGACACCTGTCTTCGAAAGCCAGAAGGACTGCCCATAACCCGCGAACGTGAAGACCCGGTCGCCGTCGGTGCTGTCACCGTGGAAGTCGATGTAGCCCTGCGTCGTAGCGTCGACCTCACGGTACAGACGCCACCGCGCGGAGGACCATCCATTTGCACCATTTACGGTCCGTAGCAGCGTTGCCTTCATGCCGTCTGCATTGCCGCCGTGTGGAATAACGCAGTGCAGGGCGGTCTGGCTGTTCCACAATCCGGTCCCGAGCGGTGGGGAGGCAAGCACGGTGTACCCGACGCCGCCATCCACGGTTACCTTGGCTTTTCCGTTGCCTCCAAGCAGTGCAAGCGAGCCGTTCGCATTTCGGTTGACCAGAAAGCCATTGCGGTCGGTGCCGGTGTTGAGACCGGCACCGATCTCGAGGTTGGCGACATCCAGGTTGTCGTCATAGAGCGCGATACGACCTGCGGCATTGCCTCGCATCCGAAGCGGACCGGTCAGGTCTCCGCCGGTGATACTGAGCTTCTTGCTTGGATCGAAATTGCCGCTGGTCCAGACAGTTCCGCCTGCATTGAGCGTAGCGGTGTACGCCCCTTCCAGATTGCGGAAAGTGAACGTGGATCCGGACTTGAAGAGATAGCTGTCACCCGTGCCGAAGTAGACGACACCATCGGTCGCGGTACTGCCCCAGCCGGACAGGCGCAGGGAGTTGTTGGAAATGGTGACGGTGCCACTGAAGGTGCCGCCGGTCTTGTCCATCTTCGCTTCAGGCGCGAAGTTCCCGGCATGCCACATCGCCGAGCCGTTCCAGCGCGGCGTGTCGCCATGCTTGATGGTGATTTCGCTGCTGGCACTGCGGTCCGCGCTCCATACGCGCCACAGGCTGGAATTTGCCCAGCCGCCAATGAAGGACTGCTCGGCACCGGCGGCACCGAAGCCCAGCAACGGATACGTGCCGCTGATGAACTGCTGGTCGGTGAACGTGTTGCCGCTCCTGGACGCCTTGCCATCCAGTGCCGACTGCAGCCCGGTCACATCGGCAATCACATGCTTGTGGCCCACGGTGGCGAAGTCACCGGCCAGGGCGAACTCGGAGGCGTGCTTGCCGTCCAGGGTGTCGGCGTCCAGGCCGTTGCCATGCCCGGTGTCCTTCAGCGCGGCGCTCTTCAGTTCCAGCGCAGTGCGCGCCGCCGCGGTGTTCGCCGCAGACAGCAGCGTCTTCGCCAGCGCGGTCGGGGCGCTGGCGCCGAAGCGCTTGTCGGTGTACGCACGCACGCCACGCGGGGTCACCACGCGCTGGGTGTCGGTCGCATCTTCGACTTCGGTGCTGGTGGCCAGCTCGACCACGCCGACGACCTCGGTGGTGGCCGGTGGATAGAGAAAGCCGGCATCGCCGAACTGAATCTGCGTCGTGTCGATCCCGCTGAAGCGGGTATCGGTGGCCAGTAGCAGCATCGATGCGGCCGACTTCTCCATGATCGGATCGGCCTGGCCGTAGCTGGCAAACAGGGTGCCGTCGGCCAGGTACAGGCCGAAACCGCGCAGCGTGTAGGAGGTGGCGCTGTCATCGCGGATGGTGACGTGCACGGTGTCATCGCCCACGGCCTGGCCGCCGAAGGTGGCGACGCGCTTGATCTCGCCGGGCAGTGCGGTGAGCCCCGCCGACGGCACGAAGGCAGTCGAGGTCAGGCCGATCTGGGTGATCAGGACGGCGTTGGTGCCGGTGTTCGGCGGATTGACCAGCTTGGCGAAGCCGGCATCGGTGATTTTCAGGCGCATGCGGGGGTTACTCTCCGATCAGTTGAAGGCGGCGGAAGGCCGTGGCGTGGGCGGCTGCAAGTGCGCCGACGGCGGCGTCGGCCTGCATGCCCTGGGTAAAGGTGAAGTGCGAGCGCACCGGCTTGGTCCGGGTGATTTCGCCGATGACGTCCTCCACGAACATCGCCGTGGCAGACTGGCCATCCTGGTTGGCGATGGTCATCACCGCTTCGAAGGTGTGCGGCGCGCCCCTGGGCTGCAGCTGCCACCACTCGCGGATCAGCACCGATCCACCGAAGGCGGCCACCACGTCGCGCACGCTGCCGGCGGTGCCCTTGCGACGCTGGATAGCGATGGCCGTACGCACCCGGGCGCGCTTCACGGCTTCGGGCCAGTAGGCCTTCCATTCGTCCACCGACAGCGCCCAGGCCAGCCAGGGCAGCAGTGCGGTCGGACAGCGGTCGGCATCCCACAGCGCGGTGATGTCCACCGGCAACGGACGTGCAACGATGGCGCGGGCAAGCGCGCGCTCGGCATGGGTGGCGTTGGCGGGCAGCAGGTTCGCCGCCGAGGGCACCACCACCTGGGCGTCACCATCGATGACCTCGCCGGGCGCCGGTGCAGCGGCCAGGGTGACCCTGCTGCCCTCGATGACGCTGCCCTGCAGCGGCTGCCGCCCCCGTGCATCGGTGCGGTACACCGCCTGCAGGCTCGCCAGCGCGCCGCCGGGGTGGCGGAAGGTGCGGTTGCGGCCATCGATCGCGCCGCGCAGCCGCGCGTTGATCAGGCGCGTGCTCGGCTCATTCATCGGTGCCGCCGTGGGTCAGAGTCACGCCGGCGCAGTGGGTGGCCTGGGTTCGGTCCACCACCACATCTGCAGCCGGATGGACGATCTCCACGCGCTGCACGCCCTCGGCATGCAATGCGGCGAACAACCCCGAACGGGTGACATCGCGGCCGAGGCGATGTGACTCGCTGATGTAGCGGTCCAGGCGGGTGCGCGCTTCGGCAAGCACGACCTGCGAATCCGGGCCAGCAAAGGTGAACAGCGTGGCGTCGACCGAGTAGGTGACGATCGTGGCCGGCTTCACCAGCACGTGGTCGGTCAGCGGTCGCACGTCATCGGCGCTCAGCTTCGCCTCGACGATGTCCAGCAGCCCCTGGGTGGCGGTTCCATCCGCTTCGCGCGACAGCACCGAGACCACCACTTCGCCGGGGGCGGGACTGGTCGCACTGGCGTCGAGCACGCGCGGGTCGGCGCTCAGCGCATGGAATACATAGGCACCTTCCGGCCCCGCCACGCTGAACCCTTCCGGGCCCAGCTGGATGCGGCGGCGGAAGTCCTCATCGCTCTCATATCGCGGTGGAATGCCTTCCTGCGGCCTGCCCGGGTCGAGCACCTGGCGGGCGACGCCGAAGATCGCGGCGAGGTGGTCCAGGTCGCTGCCACCGGCATAGGCCAGCATCACGCCACGCGCGGCGTCGTTGACACGCTGGCGATCGAGCAGGCGCAGGTAGGTGCAGACCTCCAGGATCTTGAAGGCCGGGTCCGACGGCAGCAGCGCGTCGAAGGTGGGATCCAGGGCCTGCAGTGCGGTCAGCGATTCATCGAACATGGCTTCGAAATCGAGCACTTCGATGACCGCCGGTGCAGGCAGCTGGGACAGATTGACACTGGTGAACGAGCCGGATGCCACGGTTAGCGAACCTCGATTCCTTCGATGGTGATGGCCTCGCCGTCCGGCAGGTGGATCCCGGTCACTGCCAGGATCATCACGCCGGGGGCGGGGAGGGAGACGTCGACGTTCTCGACGTGGAGACGCGGTTCCCATCGCGCCAGCGCGTCGACGGTGGCCGCGATCAGGTCCATGCGCAGCGAGCGGTTGGTCGGCGCATCGATCAGTTCGAATACGCGTGAACCGTATTCGCGGCGCAGTACGCGGGAGCCAAGGGGCGTGGTGAGAATGTCACGCACGGACTGGTGCAGATGGGCGAGCCCATCCAGTGATTTGCCGGTGTTGGCGTCGATTCCTCGCATGGCCTCTATCGTCGTGGAGTGCGGTTTTTCAGGGCATTGCAGGCGTGGCCGCTCAGGCCTGGGCCGGCGTGGTCGGGGCGGTTGGGCCCTGTGCGGTGTGCGTGTGTGCCTTCAGGCCGATGGCACCGGCCTTGACCTCGCCCGGTGTGCTGATGTCCTTGCCGGCGCTGATCGCGCCGCTGACATCCAGATCGCCGGTGGCCTTGATCGAGGGTGTATCGAGCACGATCGATTCGCTGGCGATCACCTGTGCATTCGCGCAGGTGACGATGACCTTGCCGCTGCCGACATGGACGTTGAGCGTGGTGGTTTCCTGGTCGTACTCGACGCTGCTGCCGTCGGCGAACTCGGTGCGCTGCCGCAGGCGCGAGTCGGCCGGCGGCGGAAAGCGGTCCTGGTACAGGCTGCCGAGTACCAGCGCCTGGCCCGGGTCGCCATAGGGGCACGCCAGTACGACCTGCTCGCCGGGTTCGGGTGCGCACCAGCTGCGCATGCCCGGTCCGGCGCGGCGCTCCAGCCAGGGAATCCAGTCGGTAAGCATGCCGTCGGCATCGACGCGAACGCGTCCGTTTGCCTCGTCCAGTTCGCGTACCACACCGATCATCAGCAGGTTGCCGATCAACCGCGCGTGTTCGGCGCTCATGGTGCGCGCTCCGGCAATGGCTGGTAGCGGGACTCATGGACGCGGCCGATCTCCGGCGCGAAGCTGTAGCACGCCTGCGGCACCACGCCGCCAGCGTCGTCCCAAGGGTTGTCGCCCAGCGCGACCGGCAGTGACCACTCGACGATCCAGGTGCGCAGGCCCGGCTGTGCCGCCGCGGGGTCTTCCGGCAATGCTGCAATCACATCGATCGCACCGCTGGCAACGCCGGGGAAGCGGCCGAGCTGGTGCAGCCAGGTCGCCAGGGCGAGGGCCGCGTTGCGCAGCTGCAGCGCTGTGGTTGCATCGGTCGCCGGCAGCGCAATGCGCGCTTCGAAGCGAAGCGTGGCCTGCAGCAGGCCACTGCCATCATTGTTGTCCCTGCTGCGGTCACAGCGGGTCATCGCCAGCAGACAGGCCGGCAGGGGCATCCCCTCAGCGTTGGCCTCGCGATGGAACTCGACGCTTGCAAACCCCGGAAAGCGTGCGCGGATAGCGGCTTCGATCGCGGCAATCAGCGGATCGAGCGTGGGAGGGAAGGAATCGTTCGCCATGTCAGCTCATGCAGGGAAGGAAGGAGGGACGTAGCGCTGCAAGGCGCGCACGGTCTGCAGCCAGTGTTGCCATCACCGCAGTGAGGCGGCATTGCAGGCGTGGCCTTGTCCGGAAGGCTCAGTGCGTGGGAGTGGCACTGCTGCCGCAGTCGGCGGGTGCTGCCGGCGCGGCGCCATTGATGGTGACGCCGCGCTGGCTGCCGAGGCTGCACAGCAGCGCACTCAGCTGGTCGGCCAGCGCGTGGTACTGCTGTGCGACCGCAACGTGATTGCGCAGCAGCGCGTCATCGCTGGCTGCGTGCAGGTCCGGCAGGCGGGGTGGGGGAAGCAGCTGGGCAGGTGCGATGCTGAGGTCAGCGCGGCAGGGCGTGGCCGGCGTTGGCCTCGCGCCAGATGCGCACGAACTCAGCGTCAGCGTCGCCGCGATCACGACCAGGAGTCTTGGCATGGGTCTCGATGTCCCGTTGCAGGGTGTTGAACTGTTCGGTGTGCCGGGCCTGGTGGGCCAGGCGCTGTGATTCGGCCTGCGCGCCTGCGGCGCTGTTGGCGAGGGCCTGCTGGTGCGCGCGCTGGACTGCATCGGTGCGGGCCTCCTGCTGCGCTGCCCGGGTGGTGGCAACGGCAAGGTCCGCAGTGCGGTCGCGCAGGGTCCATCCCAGCCAGGCGCAGCTCGCGTGGCTACCGGCAAGGACCAGCAACCCGATGCCCAACCTCAGTCCCGCGGGCGTCACTGCAGGGCTCCGCCGGCGGCACGGTACGCCGCGCGCAGTGTTTCCAGTGCGTGCTCCTTCTGGCCGTAGCCGGCGCCCGGCAGCGATGCCCAGATGCGCCGGGCCGCGGTGACGGCGGCATCGAAGCGTCCCAGCCGGATCAGCTCGTAGGCACCGCACTGTTTCAGCAGGGCGACTGCTGCACGGTCCTGGGAGACTGGCCCGAAGTCAGGCAGGCCCAGTCGCGCGCGCAGGTCGTCCCAGGTGCTGCGCAGGAACTGGTAGCGGCCGGCGGCGCTGGATTTGATGCCGTAGCGCGGCAGCGACACCAGCACGCGGGGATGGTCGCGGTAGTCGGTGAACAGCTGGCCACCGACGATGACGTCGTAGCCGCGGTCACGCGAACGCTGGCTGGGTATATCGGTGCCTTCGGACACCGCCAGCATGTCCAGGAACGCAGCAACGTTGGTGCCACCGAGGGCGCTGGCTGCAGCGGCGGTCATGCGGCGGCCCCCGGCTGCTTGCGCACCAGGGCCAGCAGGGCGTCTATCTGTACGCTCTGCTGGGCGATCTGTGCACGCAGGGCGCTGACTTCACCGCGCAGCTGCCCGATCTCCTGGGCCATTGCCTCGCGCTCGTGCATCAGCCCATCAGCGCGTGTACGTTCGGCCGCGAGCTGTTCCTGCAGGGTGCGCAGGGTGTTGCTGGTGGCTTCATCGGCGGTGCGGTCGACCTTGGCCGACGACAACCACTGGCGCAGCCACAGCGACACCGCGATCAGCACGCCCGAGGTCCCGCCCAGGTACTTGGCCCAATCCGGCACGCCGGCCAGCAGGTCGCTCTCGTTCATGCGCGTGCGTATCCCTTGAGCAGGGCCGGGTGGACAGCCGGTGGCAACGCGATGCGCGCACCGCGCAGGGCGCGCTTGATGGTGGTCTGTGAGACGCCGAACTCACGCGCAACATGGTCGCGTGGCATGCCGCTGGCGACCGCGCGGGCAATCTGTTCACGGCGTTCGTGCGCGCCGGCAGCGAAGCAGGATGCCAGGAACAACAGTTCGCCGCCGAAGTGCGCGACCAGCCGCTGGGCGACGTCGTGGCCAAGGATGTCGATCAGCCGGTGCTGGTCGGGCAGGGTGGAGGGGACGTAGACGATGACGCGGTGACGGCCGGTGGTGCTGGAGGTGGTCGGCGGCCAGGCACGCACCAGCGTGAGGGCTGCGGATTCGCCGATGACCTCGGCCAGGGTCTGGATGCTGTCGGGCAGGGCGTTCATGGAGGATGTCTTCAATGGCATTGATCTCCACTGTTGCCATCCCGCATGACCAGTCAACACCTTTCATCTACTTTTATATCGGTGCGCTGAAGACGTTCAGTCGTGCGTGAGGAGGGGGGAGGAGCACGACACGCCTGCTTGCAGTGAGCCGAATCCGCTTGCTCTGGCCGCTGGTGTTTTCCTGTACATCCGTACTCGTTGTCCTCACCTGGCAGGAACAGAGGCAGATCAAGGGGATGGGGCAGGTGCAGGGTGAGGACGGCCACCTGCCACACAGCCTCATGCGCCGTGTACTGGCCGGAAACGAAAAAGCCCCGGACGATGCCGGGGCTTCAGGACTGCAGGGGGCGCTGGATCAAAGATCGAACACCAGGTTGCCGCCGGTCTTGCGGGGGATGTACCCGGCGTCGCGCAGCCAGCGTGCCGCGTTGACCTGGTCCATGCGCTTGACCGGGAAGCGGTTGGCGAACATCAGGAAGCGCGCCACGGTGATCGACTCGCCCTTGCCCTTCAGGGCCGCAAGGGTTTCGACGAACCATGGCGCGGGCGGCTGCTGGTTGCCCGGGCGGGCCACGGTACGCGCCTGCTGGGCGCTGCCAGCGCCTGCCCGGGCAGTGGCCAGCGTGCACAGCGAGATGAAGATCGCATCCAGGCTCACGGTGTCCTTGCTGCCCTTGGGCTGGGACTTGAACAACTCGATGGCCTTCAGGCGCGTCGACGTGAACTGTTCGACCTCCATGGCGTTTCCTCTTTGCGAAATGGGTTGGGGATGCAGGGTGACGACAGGTGTCGTCGGTGATGGGGGATGACCTTACATCATTTTCGCCGATGATGGGTCGGGGCCTGCGCTGGGTTCGGGGGATGGACCGGATGGCGGGCCGGCATTCCGGATCAGATCACACCGCGCGAACGCAGCTGGTCCAGCGATCTGCGGACCAGATCGGCCGCGGTGCTGTCATTGTCGACTTCGATGTCGACCAGCTCATGCGGCAGCGGCTGCTCGCTGGCATGAGGGTCGCTGCTGCGATGGCCTGGGCGATTGACGCGGATCACGACACCACCACGACGCCGGATCGCGCGGGCCTCATTGGCGAAGCGGACGTCGGGTACCAGCCCGCCCTCGGGCAGGCGTGCGAACAGCGAGCGTACCCACAGCTCGGGATGGACGCGGTCACGCCCCCACTCGGTACCGGCGGTCTGCATCAGGTGGCGCGGGGTGAGTTCGGCCAGCCAGTCGATGGCGTCCTCCTTGCGGCTGTCCAGTTCGTGCAGGGAGAGCCCGAGGAGGGAGGCGACCAAGTGCCGCAGTGGGCCCGCGAAGCTGTCGCACGGCAGTGACAACGCCGACGCCAGTCCATTGGCGAGTGTGTCCTTGCCCGAGCGCTTGCTGCCGGCGATGCCGATGTAGAGCGGCACACGAGAGCGTGGCGCCGGCCGCAGGGCAACGCTGCCCAGTCCAGGGCCGGCACGGAACGCGGCCAGTGTGTCGGCAATCAGGCGATGACCGCTGTCGAGGGAGGCGGGAATCATGCGGAATCTACTCCTGGAGAAATGCGGCAGGTGCCGGAGGATCAGGAATCGCGACCGACGACGCTGCGGGCGCGGAGGATGCGCTGGGTGATGCGCCCTCCCCGGGCCGCTGCGGCGATCGGGTCAAAGCACAACATGGCGGTGCGGGTACGCCGGCCGGCAGCAAGGTGGTCGCGGATGGTCCGCTCCGACAGCACCGGTACCCGCTGGTGGATCTGCTGCACGGTCAGCTGCTCACCTTCGAAGGCATGCAGTCGGGGACGGGGCATGGCGGAAGCGCTCCTGAAAGGTGGCGGGCCGATACCTGCATCTTGCCCCTGCAGATGCTCCTAGTCAACACCTTTCATCTACTTGCGTCATGGTGCGGTTGGGCGGGCGGGCTGGCGATCCACAGCCGCAATGCCGCTGCTGCCAGACGCTCACGCTCAACCGGGCCGCGTGCGGCCAGGACTCCCTCGAGATACTGTTGGCGGTGCCGGCGCGGACTGACCGTCGTCCAGCGCCCGTCGGTGCCCATGCGCCGGTAGCCGTCCAGTTGCAGCAGGCGACGTGCTTCGCAGTGCAGGCGCCAGTCGCCGCTGCTGCTGTCAACGTCGCGACCATCATGGATGCGTGGCATCTAGAACGGGCCTGCCGCATGCTCGGCGAGAGTGCGTCTGCGCTCTGGCATCAGCCAGACTTTGGCGCGTTCCTTGCCCACCACGCGGGTGCGTACGCCATGGCGTTTGACCACGTAGGCGGCCGCCTCGTTCACCTCGCGACGGTTGGGCTTGTCGATGCCCACCGCGATGACGATCTCTGTGGCGCGGTAATGCGCGCTCCAGTGTTCGGCAGGGAGCGACCAGTCGAAATGGCGATCGATCAGTTCGGCGATCGGCGAGATGGGCTCGTGTTCGCTGTTGGTGGCATTGAGCGCATCCAGTTCCTCGGCACTCAAGTGCCAGGTCTCGCCACTGCAGTACAACGCATGGGCCTCAGCCCAGACCTGCTGCATGTCGATCCGCGCCGGTTCGCCCAGCGCCACGGCGTGCACGGTCCACCAGCGGGTGTTGCCGGTGGCATCGCGGAGGAAGCGTTCGTCGTTGACACTGGCAAACAGGATGGTGCGCCGCGCATAGCGGGATTCGGTGCGCGCGTAGGGGCGACGGATCTCGTCATGGCTGCGCGAGATGAATGATTTCAGTGCCGCGATATCGGTACGGCGGAAGGTGGCATCGACTTCGCCCAGCTCGACGATCCATCTGGAGATGACCTGCTTGACGCTGTCCTTGTTGGCCGGATCCAGCACCACCCCGTCGGCGATCAGTTGCAGCTCTACCGGCGCCAGCTGCCGCGCCCAGCGTGTCTTGCCCAGGTTCTGTTTCGAGACGAACGTCAGCACGCCGCGCGCGACCACGCCATCGGGCTCAAACGCCGCGGCCACGCCGGAGATCAGCCAGCGCCGCATCAGGACTTCCTTCAGCACGCGGCCGTCGGCCATGTGCGTGGGCTTGGCTTCCTGCACGGTATCGAAGAACGCCTGCAGGCGGGACTGGCCATCCCACGGCCGTGAGGTGATCCAGCTGGCGACCGGGTTGTAGGGATTGGCCTCGGCCACCTGGCACAGGTTGGTCTCGAAGCTGGCGGTGGCCATGCCAGCGCGGTGCATGCAATCCATCACTTCGCCCGCCGCGACCTCCTTGGCGTTGTCCACGGTCGTCTGCAGCCCAGGGACCAGAATCTCCAGATCCTTGCGGATGACGTTGTAGCGCACGGTCACACCGGTACGACGGCACAGCTCGGCCAGGTTGCGGGCGGTTGGCAACGGCCGCCCGCGCGCGTTGGTATCGGGAAACGGGGTGAAGGCATCGAATGCGGACAGGTTGCCCGGCACCTGGTAGCGCGCGCTGGCCGATGACGGCGCATCGTCCAGCGCCACGTCGTCGCCCCCTGCCGGCGGCATGGGGGGCAACAACTGGGCACGCACGGTGTCCAGCCCCTCGCGCAGATGCAGGTCGTTGAAGTCGGTAGGGCGGTCATCGTCGCCATGCAGCGCGGCGAACTCGGGCCAGACCACGCGGGCATCGATGTCCGCGGCAGCCTGCGTGGCCAGGGTGACGCCAGGGTTGTCCAGCGGCTGCCGCGTCCACTGATCGTTGTCGGCACACAGCACGAATGACGCGTCCGGCATGGCGCCGCGCCAGGCTCGGGCGACCGCGCCAAGGTTGCCTGCATCCCAGGCCACCACCACGCACCAGCCCGTGGCCTGGTGGATGGATCCGGCGGTGGCATAGCCCTCTGCAATGGCGATCGGCTGGCCGGTAACCGGCTTGCCGATGACATGGAAGCAGCCCTGCTTGCGGCCACCGGAAAGGAAGTCCTTGTCGCGGCCAAGTGCTGGATCCACGCGGGGAAAGATCGCCTGCAACGAGACGATACGGCCCGCGCTGTTCATCACCGGTACCAGCAGGGCGCTGTCGATGTGGCGGAAGACAAGGCCATCGCTGTTGCGCACCGGCCATGGCGCCACACGCAGGCCATGTGCGTGGATGCCCTTGCGTACGAGATACGGGTGGTGGGCATCGGCAGGAATGGCACGGTTCCACAGCACGTTGGCCGCCTTGGCGGCGGCGTCCTCGCGTTCGCGCTGATGCCGTTCGCGCTCGCTGCGGGCCGCCTCCTGGCGTTGCCTGATGGCACGCTGCTCGGCGGCGCTCAACGCGGTCGGCGATTTCGCGCACCAAGCATGGCGGGTGCCGGTCCGCCAGCTGCCGAACTCGCCGGCCGGCACGTGGTCTCCAAACAACACCGCCCAACCATTGCGCGTGCCACGACGGTCGCCTTCCACATGGAAGCGCACCAGCGTGCCATCGGCGTTGAGCGCGTCGCGGCCGCGCGCGTCCGGCACGATGCCGTGCGCGTGCATGGCCTGCAGGAACGCGGGAACGATGTCCTGCGTGGGATGCGGTGTGTGCATTCGACAAGGCCCCTGGGAACGTGGATCGGTCCACGGCGGCCGATGGCGGCCAACGTGCTGTGCAGTGTCCGGCGTGCGCAGGTCACGCAGCGGCCGACCGACGCAGTGTGGTCAGGATGTGATGGGAGTGGTGACACGGTCATGGTGTCGGAACAGGGCTTCATTTGCAACACCTTCCAGCACCTTGCATCCCTGACTGCGATGGCGCCACCCAGTACGCGTTGGATCTGCGATGGCGTTCGCAGATCACTGTGATCGTGCCGATGCGTCGCAGTTGGCGAGAACCGGTTTTCGGATGATGCGATCGCCGTCAACGACGGCCCATCGTTTCTCTCCATCGCGCCTTCGGGCGCCCGTGCACAAGGAGCCTGCATGCCTGAAATCCACTGCAACCACGAACGCCGATCCGCCGCGGAATCCGCGTCGTTGACCGTCGTTGCGACGTTCTCAACCGGTGCGACCACCCCTCGATAAAATACAACCCGCATGACGGACACCATCGACGAAGCGCAGGAAATGGAAGCGCGCCACCTGCAACGCGCCCTGGCCCAGCACGCAACGCGGGCCAGCAACGTTGCCCCTCTCACTCCCATGGGGGAATGCCACAACCCGGACTGCAGCGAGGACTTCGACAACGATCCGGCAAGACTGTTCTGCGGGCCTGCCTGTGCCGAGCGTTTCGAAGCCATCCATCAACACCGCAACGCATAGGAACAGGGGACATGTCTCTGAACAGCAACGACGCTGGCTTCACCGAACGCATCGCCGGTTTATCGGCCGAGCTCGCCGTGCTGGTGAGCCTGGTGGAGAACCACATCCATCTGCAGCTGGCTGATCTGGCCGACTCGGGTGATGTGGATGCACAGGAGCGATTTGCGGTAGCCGATCCGGAGCGCTGGTTGGAGAACGCCCGCAACAGCCTGCAGGCGGGTTTCATGTTCCTGGAGCGCGCGGTGCAGCAACCGGCGCGGTTCTAGTCATCCGGTGCGGGGGCGGAAGGGGCCGGCCAGGCTGCCTTCCGTCCCCCTCGGGCAGTGGACGATCCCCTGCGCTGGAGGCTGCGTCATAACGTCGCACTGGCCGCCGGGCAACCCTGAACGTGGTCCAAGGTTGACCGCAGGCCCGTAGAATGGCCGGGTGCGTCGTTCTGTCCTCCACCGCCGGTTCCAGACCCTGGCATGGCTAGCCATGCTGCTGGTGCTGCTTGCCCCGCTGGTGAGCCGCTGGCTGGCGCATGGTCACGTTGCAGCGGCTGTGCCGGTAGCGGCGATGGACCATTCCCAGCATGCGCAGCATGCGATGGAGGGCCATCACGACCACCACGCGATGGCGATGCAGCAGGGCGAGGTCTCAAAGAAGCCGCCCGCCGATCCACACGCCGAGCATGAGATGGGCGTGGACTGCGACTACTGCCTGATCGCCGCGCGGCTGATCACCCTGCTGGTGGCGGCATTGCTGCTGTTGGCGCCGATGGTATCGATATGCCGTGCGCTGCGTGGTGCAGTGCAGGCGTTGCCGCAGCGGGTCAGCGGCACATTGGGAGCGCGCGGGCCACCGGTCTTCATGGCTGTCTGAGCCACACGCGCGGTGCATTGATCTTTTTTCATGAGGTTGCCGGCCACGGCCGGTGCCCGCACGCGCGTGTTTGTCCCTTTCTGATTGCTGCCCTGCCATTGCGGGGTGGCCTTGCATGCCGTGAAAAAATGAAAACGAACTCCAACTCCGCGCGCCTGCGCCGGGCGACGCTGCCTGTCCTGTGCGCGCTGCTCCTGGATTCCGCGCCCCTGCTGGCCGCCGACGCGGCACCTCCGACCACGCTGGATACCGTGCGGGTGGTCGATACCCGCAGCGGTGAACTGTCTTCCACCGCCAGCGCCGGGTCTGCGCTGGGCCTCAGCGTGCTGCAGACGCCAGCAAGCCTGACCGTGATCTCGCGCGAACAGCTGGAGCAGCGTGGCGACACCAACCTCAACGATGCGATCAGCCGGGCTGGCGCGATCAGCGCCATGCCGCACCCAGGCAATGGTCTGAGTGCGCTGTCCAGCCGTGGCTTCACCGATGGTGCCTCGGTGATGCGCCTGTACGACGGGCTGCGCCAGTACGGGGGCGTGGGCATCACCTTCCCGTTCGATACCTGGTCGATCGAGCGCATCGAAGTGCTGCGCGGGCCGGCTTCGGTGATCCATGGCGACGGTGCGATCGGCGGCGTGATCAACATCGTGCCGAAGAAGCCCACGCGTGGGGCAATCGAGAACGAGATCAGCGCAACCGTGGGCAGCGAGGACACCGCACGCCTGGGCTTCGGCAGTGGCGGCGCGCTGACGCCCGAGCTGGCCTACCGGCTGGATGTGAGTGGCAACTACAGCGGTGGCTGGGTTGATCGCGGGCGCAGTAGTGATGCCACCTTCTCCGGCGCACTGCTGTGGCAACCGCGTGCGGATCTGCAGCTGACCCTGACCCATGCGCAGGGCCACCAGAAGCCGATGCGCTACTTCGGTACGCCCCTGGTGGATGGCCGACAGTTGGACGCACTGCGCCACCGCAACTACAACGTGGAAGACAGCGACATCCGCTACCGCGACCGCTGGACCCAGCTCGATGCGCTGTGGACGCCGAACGCAAGCGTCGAATGGCGCACGCGCCTCTACCAGATCGACAGCCAGCGCGATTGGCGCAATGCCGAAGCCTACGTCTACAACCGCGCTACCGGCTTGATCGATCGCTCAGGCAATACCGAGATCACCCACGACCAGGACCAGACCGGGTTGACCTCGACGCTGAGGGTACAGGGGAACATTGCGGGCCTGGCCAACAGCTTCGCGGTGGGCCTGGACGCCAACCGCGCGCACTTCAAGCACACCAACAACACCTATGCCGGCAGCTCGGGCCCGGTCGATCCGTTCGATCCGGTGCCGGGCCAGTTCACCAGCGACGCGCCGAACCTGCCGCGCTACCGTAATCGTACCGAGCAGTACGCGCTGTTCGTGGAAGACCGCTTGGCGCTGAGCGAGCGCTGGTCGGTGCTGGGTGGGCTGCGCCACGACCGCGCGCGCATTGATCGTACCGATCTGATCAGCGGCCAGAACGCGTTCTCGAAGACCTACCGCAGCACCGGCTGGCGTGCAGGCACGGTGTTCGCGTTGCGGCCGACGCTGAGCCTGTATGCGCAGTACTCGCAGGCGGCGGACCCGGTCAGTGGCCTGTTGATGATCAGCCCCGCCAACGGTGCCTTCGACCTGGCCAAGGGCCGGCAGATCGAGGTGGGCCTGAAGCAGGCCTTCGATGGCGGCGAGTGGACGCTGGCGGCGTACCGCATCCGCAAGACCGGGCTGCTCAGCCGCGATCCGCTGGTGCCGGATCGCCGCGTGCAGGTGGGCGCACAGACCTCGCGTGGCATTGAGGCGTCCTTGAACTGGAACTTCGCGCCGCGCTGGTCGCTCGATGCCAATGCCACGGTGCTGAAGGCCGAGTTCGAGGACTTCCTGGAAACCACCGGTTCGCCGGCGGTGCTGGTGTCGCGTGATGGCAACGTGCCACCGAACGTGGCCGAGCGCCTGGCCAATGTGTGGCTGAGCTGGCAGTTTGCACCGGACTGGAGTGCGGCGGGCGGCGTGCGTTACGTCGGCAAGCGCTACGCCGACAACGCCAACACCTTGGAGCTGCCCGGCTACAGCACCACCGACCTGGCACTGACCTGGCAGGCGGCACCGCGCACGCGGCTGTCGGCGCGGCTGTTCAACGTGTTCGACAAGGCGTACTACGCCACCGCGTACTACACCAGCACGCAGTGGCTGCTGGGTGCGGACCGGCGCGTCGAATTCACCGTCGATCATCGCTTCTGAGGAGGCTGGCGATGACGTTGCGATCCACCGCCAAGCGCTGGACCTATCTGGTGCACCGCTGGCTGGGCATCGGCGGATGCCTGCTGATGTTGCTGTGGTTTGTCAGCGGCATGGTGATGCTGTTCGTCGGCTACCCGAAGTTGACGCCCGGCGAACGGCTGGCGGCGTTGCCGGTGCTGGGTGATGCAAGGGATTGGCGAGGACTGTCGGCGCTGCCGGATGCTGTACAGGCCGAGCCGGAAGCCGTGGCCCTGACCACGGTAGGCGGTGAAGCGGCGTATGTGGTGCGCAGCGGCAGCAACGTCGGTGCGTGGTCGGTACGGACCGGCCAGGCGCTGCTGCCGGTTTCCGCCCAGCGCGCCGAAGCGGCGGCCGCGCAGTTCGCCGGTGGGCAGGCCTTCGTTGGTGCGATGCGCGTGGATGAGGACCGCTGGACCCATTCGCGCTCGCTGGATGCGCATCGGCCGCTGTACCGGGTTGAAGTGGGCGGTGCGCAGCCGGGGGATGTGTATGTGTCCTCGCACACCGGCGAAGTGGTGCTGGACGCGCCGCGCGTGCAGCAGCGCTGGAATTACGTGGGTGCGTGGCTGCACTGGCTGTACTTCCTGCGCATGCAGTCGGTCGATCCGGTGTGGACGTGGGTGGTGATCGTGCTGTCCGCGCTGTGCACGGTGGCGGCGATCAGCGGCATCGTGGTGGGTGTGTGGCGCTGGCGTTTCCGTGGGCACTACCGTTCGGGTGCGAAGACGCCATACGTCGAACCATGGATGCGCTGGCACCATCTGATCGGGTTGGTGACTGCGGCCTTCGTATTCACCTGGATCTTCAGCGGGCTGATGTCGATGAACCCGTTGGGCGTCTTCAGCAGTACGCGCGAAGCGATCGACAGCGGACGCTATTGTGGCGGCGCGGTAGCGGTGGATGGCGCGCTGGGTGAATCGGCGGCGCTGCTGGCGGCCGTTGACGACGCGCGCTTCAAGCCGGTGGAGATCCAGTGGCGACGCATCGGTGGTGAGCTGTTCGCGGTGTTGCTGGACGGGCAGGGCGAGACCCGCATTGTGTCCGGCAGTGATGGTCATCTGCAGGTTGCGCGGTTGCTGCCGGCCGCATGGCTGCAGCAGAAGGTGCGGGCGTTGTCCGATGCGCCCGTGCAGGGGTACTGGGTCCAGCATGCAGCGGATGCGTACTTCTACCCGCGTGCACCGGAAGCCATGAACGGCGCAGCGGTACGCCGCTTCCCGGTGGCGGTGGCTGATTTCGGCGATGCCGAGGCGACGCGGGTCTACCTCGATCTGGCCACTGGCGACCCGTTGCTGACGATGGGGCGTCGCGAGCGCGTGGGTCGCTGGCTGTTCTACTTCCTGCACAGCTGGGACCTGCCGGCGATGCTGCGTCAGGACATCGCCCGGCTGGCGGTGTTGCTGCTGCTGAGCCTGGCTGGCGCTGCGTTGTGTGCAACGGCCACGGTGATCGGCTACCGCCGGTTGCGGATGAAACTGCGGCGCAGGCGGCGCTGATGCCTTGGACTAAACCCGCAGCCAACGTGTGGACGCGGCCACCAGCAACAAGGCCGTGGCCACACCGATGAACGCACTAATCAGACCGAAATGATTGGCGGCAAAGCCGATCAACGCCGGTCCGGCAAGGATGCCGGCAAAGCCCAGCGTGGAAACGGCGGTGATGGCCAGCGCGCCGGGCATGCGGGTCTGGTGGCCGGCCAGCGAGAACAGCGCGGGCGCGATGTTGGCGCAACCGAGGCCGACCAGCACATAGCCCGCCAATGATGCCTGCCACGGCGTGACCAGGGTCAGCACCAGCACGCCGGCAGCGGCGAGCAGCGCGCCGAACACGATCGCGCGCTGGCGGCCCACGCGTGCCACCAGTGCATCGCCGAACAGGCGCGCGACCGTCATGGTCAGGGTGAAGGTCACATAGCCGATACCTGCCAGGCTGGCATCGACGCGACGTACATCGCTGAGGAACACCGCGCTCCAGTCGAGCATCGCACCTTCGCCGAGGAAGGCGACGAACGCCAGCACGCCGATGAACAGCACGATGCCATGCGGCAGGGCCAGCATCGGTGTGTCGTGTGGCATGCGTTCGCTGTGCCAGTACGTCGCCGACAACAGCATCACCAGCAGCATGGTGCCGACACCGATCAGCACCGATGCCAAGGGCGGCAACTGTGCGGACAGCAGCACGGTCATGGTGGCCGCGCCGAGGAAGCCGCCGATGCTGAAGAAGGCATGGAAGCCAGACATCATCACGCGCCGTGCTTCGCGCTCGACGATGACGGCCTGCACGTTCATCGTGCAGTCCATCGCACCCACGGCCGCACCGAACACGAACAGCACCACGCCCAGCGTCCAGGCCGAACCCGCCAGGGCCAGGCCGGGCACGGTCAGGCAGATCAGCAGGCTGCTGGCCACCATCACCCGGCGGCAACCGAGGCGTGCGGCCAGCACGCCGGACAAGGGCATCGCCAGCAGCGAGCCGGCACCGAGGCAGAGCAGCACCAGCCCCAGCGTGGCGTCATTGATCCCGGTGCGCGCTTTGGCGAATGGCACCAGGGTGGCCCACAACGCGGTGGCGAAGCCGGGAATGAAGAACGCAGCGCGGGTCGCGTGCTGTTCGGCACGCGCGCGGTTGGCAAGGGACATGAGCAGTACGGTCAGGGAGGCGTGGGGTGCACCGCGATACCGGCGGCGTGGAAGCGCGCCGCCAGTGCGGGTGGTGCCGATGTGGTGAGCACCAGATCGTCGATCTCGTCCAGGCTGGCGATCTGCCAGTTGCCGCGGGCACCGAGCTTTTCAGTGGTGGCGGCGACGATGACGCGGCTGCTGCAGGCCACCATCGCACGCTTCAGCGTGGCCTCTTCCGAATCCATTGCCCACACACCGGTGTCGCCGTCCACCGCGCAGGGGCCGGGCAGGTACACGTCGGCACGCAGGCGCTGCACCTGGGCCAACGCCTCGGCACCGACCGCACCGCCACCGCTGGCCAGGCGCCCGCCGATCAGCTGCACTGAAGTGCCTTCGAGCATGCTGGCGGCGGTGGCGATCTGCGGGGCATTGGTGATCACCGTCAGCCCGAGAGCGGCCGGCAGCTGCTGGGCGATCGCCAGATTGGTCGAACCGGCATCGAGCAGTACCACCTGGCCGGGTTGCAGCAGCGCGCAGACGCGGGCGGCCAGCTCGGCCTTGTCGCCGCGGTCGCGGGTCAGGCGCTCGCGCAGCGGCCGTTCCTTGGGCGGCGGCAGCACGGCGCCGCCGTAGACGCGCTGGCACAGGCCCTGGGCGGCGAGCTCGCGCAGGTCGCGGCGGATCGAATCTTCGGAGACGGCATAACGGCGCGCCAGTTCGGCGGCGACCACGCGGCCCTGCTGGCGCAGCTCCTCGAGGATCTGCCGGGTGCGCTGGGCGGGTAGGGGGCTGGGGTCGGCGCTCATGCCGCAAGTCTGCACGTTCGTGCATAATCATGCAACAACATGCATTGGTCGGGAGGGCACAGGGCGGCTGGACTGCCGGTGAACCCGCCCGCCCCGGGGTCTATGGATCGGCCTCGCGGCCCGGCATCATGGCGGGGCACTTGGCATGGAATCCCTGATGTCTCCCACCGTTCACCGCAAGCTGCGCATCGGCGCGGACCAGTACACCGGCCAGAAAGTGGTCGACCAGCAGTTCCACGAGTGCGATTTCTCCGGTGCGGACCTGACCGGCACCGAGTTCATCAACTGCAGTTTCTACGATGCCGACAGCCGCGCCGGCTGCCGCTTCAATGGCGCCACGCTGAAGGAAGCCAGTTTCCGCAGCTGCGATATCAGCATGTGCCATTTCAATTTCATCAAGGCGCTGGGCCTGGAGATCAGCGAGTGCCGTGCGCAGGGCGCGGATTTCAGCAACGCCAGCTTCATGAACCAGATCACCACGCGCAGCTGGTTCTGCAGCGCGTTCATCAAGAAGTCGAACCTGCGCTATGCCAATTTCTCGCGGGTAACGCTGGAAAAGTGCGAGCTGTGGGAAAACCGATGGGATGGCGCGAATGTGAGTGGCGCCAGCTTCGCCGGCTCGGACCTGTCCGGCGGCCAGTTCGAGGGCATCGACTGGAACAGCGCCAACTTCACCGACTGCGACCTGACCAACTCGGAGCTGGGTGAGCTGGACCTGCGCAGCACCAACCTGCGTGGTGCCACGCTGGACGTGCAGCAGGTGGCGCTGTTGATGCAGCGCATCGGCATCACCGTGGTGCCGTAGGCATCACCCGGCGTACGCCACCCAGCCCTTGAAGCTGAAGCCTGCGTAGAACAGCTCCACGCCGTCGAAGCCGGCCTCCTGCAGCAGCGCCACTTCCTGTTCGGGGGCCAGCAGCGGCAGCCGCTCGGCAATGGCCTCGATCGCGTGCTGTGCATCGGCGTGGGCAACGCCCGAGGCTTCGGCGAACGCTGCGTAGCGCTGCAACCAGCGCAGCTTGCCGGCCGGTTCCTGCGGCACGCTGTGGTGGGCCACAACCAGCGGCGCGCCGGGCTGCAGGCGCCGGTGCAGCTCGCGCAACGTGTGCAGGCGCTGCCCGGCATCGAGGAAGTGCAGGGTCAGCAGGCAGCTGGCCCCATCGAAGCGCAGATCGGGCGCATCGTCGATGTAGCCTTCCAGCAGTTGCACGCGCGGCATCAGCGGACCCAGTGTCTGCTCGGCCAGGGCCAGCATCGGCGCGGCCGGATCCATGCCCAGCAGCTGCCAGCCCGGCTGCGCTTCGGCAAAAGCCTTCAGCTCCAGCCCGCCACCGGCGCCCAGCACCAGCACACGGCCCTGCGCGGGAACGCGTTCGGCCAGCAGCAGGCGGCTCATCTGCTGCAGGGCGAGGAAGCCGGGCACCTGGCGCAGCGGCGCTTCGGCATAGCGGGCCACCGCCTGCGGAACGGAGAACGTGGACATGCGCGGATTCCTGCGGCGGGGGACATACCACTGTAGCGCGGCGCGCAAGAGGCATTGCTCGCCGCTGCCACACGGGCAGGACAGGGCTCAGGCCGCTGCTGCCTCAAGCACGTCTTCCAGCCGCACCTCGCCGAGGAAGCCACCGCTGCTGGTTGCCGGCTGCTGCGCTTCGATGGCGTGGGCGAACTGCACGCCGGCGTCGTCCTGCAGGCGCTCGAACAGCTGCTGCACCCTGGGGAACTCGCGACGATCGACCACCTGGTGATAGTCGTTCCAGCGCGCGATGCCGGCGAAGTAGGCATCGGCAAAGCTGCGCTGTTCGCCCAGCAGCCACGGGCCCGTGCCGATCATCTGCTCCAGCGCCTGGTGGGCGTGGCGCACCTTGGTGGTGCCATAGGCACGCAGCGCCTCGCCGTCATCGCCTTGCGCATGCTCCAGTGCGTGCCAGAGCGGCGCGTAGGCACCGAAGAAACTGGTGTTGAGATAGGCCAGCCGGTGGTTGAGGTGATCGAAGCCGGGCGTGCCCTGTGCGAAGCCCAGCCCCTGCGCGATGCCCTTCGCGGCCAGGTGGTTGAGGATGGCCAGGCTCTCGCTGAGCAGCTCGCCCTGCGCGGTGCGCAGGGTCGGGGTTTCACCCAGCGGATTGAGGCGGCGGTAGTCTTCGCTCTGCACCTGGCCGGGCATGTCGATGCGGCACAGGTGATACGGCTGGCGCAGCCATTCCAGGGCGACGATGGAGCCGAACGAGCAGCCCGAGGGCACGCCGTAGAAGAGGGTCGGGGTCATGGCAGGTTTCCGGT
Organism: Stenotrophomonas sp. YJH_SMC_64; assembly: GCF_059371375.1. Classification (NCBI taxonomy): domain Bacteria; kingdom Pseudomonadati; phylum Pseudomonadota; class Gammaproteobacteria; order Lysobacterales; family Lysobacteraceae; genus Stenotrophomonas; species Stenotrophomonas sp. YJH_SMC_64. The sequence goes on from NZ_JCAFUN010000005.1 coordinate 255,449, forward strand.
TCAAGCCGCGATGCGGCGGGTGAGGAAAGCGTGCCTGCGTGGACATTGCCCCGGAAGCCGCTTGAATGGCATCCTGAAGTCCACATCTGTGGACGTTGCGCATGCTCAACCTCAACGATCTGGCCCTGTTCGTGACCGCGGTGGAGCAGGGCGGGTTCGCTGCAGGCGGGCGCCATCTGGGCCTGCCGCGCTCGACCCTGAGCAAGCGCGTGGCGCTGCTGGAAGAACAGCTCCAGGTGCGGCTGCTGCAGCGCAGTTCGCGCCGCTTCGCATTGACCGAGGTCGGTCAGGAGTTCTTCGAGCGCGCACGCGCAGCGTTGTCCGAGGTCGAGGCCGCCGAGGCCATTGTCCGCGACCGCCAGGCCGAACCCAGCGGCACCGTGCGGATCAGCGCTTCGATTCCGGTGGTGCAGGGCGAGCTCGCCGCGTGCCTGCCCGCGTTGGCCCGCCGCTATCCACGGCTGCGTATCGAAGTTGAAGTGAGTGATCGTTTCATCGACCTGGCGCAGGAAGGCATCGACATCGCCCTGCGCAGCCACTTCGGTCCGCTGCCGGATTCCGGGTTGGTGCAGCGCATGCTCGGTAGCGAACGCATCGTGCTGGTGGCGTCCCCTGGTTATCTGGCAGCCGCGCCGGCAGTGGACACGCCCGAACAGCTACGCGCGCATGCCGGCCTGCTGACCGCGCGCCATGCAACGCGCTGGACGCTGCACGGCGCCGATGCCCACACCGTGCAGGTGGAGCCGCAGGTGGCGCTGGTCGGCAATGAATCGCAGCTGCTGATCGCGGCGGCAGAAGCGGGTCTTGGCATCACCGTGCTGCCACACAGCCTGTGTGCTGCGGCCATCGCCGCCGGCCGCCTGCAGCAGGTGCTGCCGGCATGGCATGCCGGCGAAGTCACCACCAGCGTGTTGCTGCCGCATCGCCGCGGCCAGTTGCCGGGCGTGCGCGTGGTGGTGGATGCGCTGGTCGCGCATTACCAGCTCAACACAGCGCGCGCGCCAGTACCTGCCAGATCCTCGGGTCCTGGCACTGCGAAACGTTGAAACGCACATAGTCGGCCGCGCGCTGCGATTGGCTGAAGGCATTGCCCGGCGCCAGCACGATGCCTTCGCGCAGGCATTGCCGCGCCAGTGCGGCGGCGTCGCGGCCATCGGGCAGCTGGCACCACAGGAACAGGCCGGCTTCCGGCTGCAGCCACGGCGTGATACCCAGCGTCTGCAGTTTCCGCAGTGTGTGCCGGCGTGCATCGGCCAGCCGCGAACGTATCGACTGCATGTGGCGGCGGTAACCGCTGTCGGTCAGCGCGATGTGCATCAACTGCGCGGCCAGATGGCCACCACCGAAGCTGGTCGCCAGCTTCAGGTCGGTCAATGCCTCTATCCAGTCGTGGCGCGCGGCGATGTAGCCGCAGCGCGAGGCTGCCGACAGCGTCTTGGAGAAACTGCCGACGTGGATCACCCGTGACAGTCCATCGAGCGCGGCCAGCCGCGGTGCCGGCTGCAGTTCGAAGTCGGCGAAGATGTCATCCTCGATGATGATCAGTTCGCTGCGTTCGGCCAGGCCCAGCAGGCGGTGTGCGGTGCTCGCGGAAAGCACCGCGCCGGTCGGGTTGTGCAATCCGGAATTGGTGATGTACAGCCGCGGCGAATGTGCCTGCAGGGCCTGCGCGAACGCCTCCAGGTCCGGGCCGCTGTGCGTGTACGGCACGCCGATGGCCTGCACCTGGTGCGCCTTGAGCAGCGCGTGGTAGTTGAAGTAGCTCGGGTCATCGACCAGCACGCAGTCGCCGGGCTTGAGCAGGAAACGGCAGAGCAGATCGACCGCGTGCGTACCGGATTCGGTCAACAGGATCTGCTCCACCGGTGCATCAATGCCAAGCGTGGCGCTGCGCCTTTGCAGCAGCTGGCGCAACGCGGGCAGCCCGAGCGGGGCGGCGTAGTCCACCAGTTGCATGGCATCGGCACGCGCCAGCCGGCGCAGGCCGCGGCGCACGCCATCGTGATACAGCCAGTCACTGGGCATCCAGCCGCACCCTGGCTTGAGGTCGCCCGCGGGCGTTTCCAGCGATTGCCGTGATACCCACAGCGGATCCACCGCGCGATCCAGCCGCGGCTCCATTTCGGCCAGCGCCAGCGGTGCGGCCGGGCCACTGACGTAGAAGCCCGAGCCTGCGCGCGCACTGATCAGGCCTTCGGCCGCCAGGCGCTCGTAGGCCTCGACCACGGTGGAGACTGAAACTCCCATCGTCGCAGCCTGCGCACGTACCGAAGGCAGGCGGGAGCCGGGGCCATCCACCCGTGCACTGATCCGGGTGCGGACGGTCTGGATGACCGATTCGATGCGGGTAAGCGGACGCGGCATGGCGGAACCGTAGTGGAAGTGTGGGCAGTACAGTTACTTGCGACTGTACTGGATTGTAGCTGGGGTCGTCCCGCGCCGGATGCTTCCATGCAGGTCCAGCCGGGCATCGTCCGGCACCTTCAGGAGTACAGGCGTGGAACGGTCGGCGAGCGGTTGGATCAATGGCTTCATCGGTGTGGTGATCTTCGCCGGCTCCCTGCCGGCCACCCGCCTGGCTGTGCTGCAGCTGGACGCCGGATTCGTCACCGCTGCACGCGCCACCATTGCCGCCGTGCTCGGCCTCGGCCTGCTCCTTCTGCTGCGCCAGCCGTGGCCGCGGCGCAGTGACGTGCCAGGCCTGGCAGTGGTCAGCCTCGGGGTGGTGGTCGGCTTTCCGCTGTTGACCGCACTCGCGCTGCGTCACGCATCGTCGGCGCACACCATCGTGTTTCTTGGCCTGTTGCCGTTGAGCACTGCGGTGTTCGGCGTGCTGCGCGGTGGCGATCGGCCGCGCCCGGCGTTCTGGCTGTTTTCGTTGCTGGGCAGTGCCTGCGTGGTCGGCTATGCGGTGCGCAACGGCATCGAGGCATCGTTGCAGGCCGATCTGCTGATGCTGGCGGCGATCGTGGTGTGCGGGCTGGGCTATGCCGAAGGTGGTCGGCTGGCCCGTCATCTCGGCGGTTGGCAGGTGATCAGTTGGGCGTTGCTGCTGGCCTTGCCGGTGATGCTGCCGCTGACGGTGCTGATGCGCCCGGCCTCGTTCACTGCGGTCGGTGCCTCGGCGTGGTGGGCGCTGGGCTATGTGGCAGTGTTCAGCATGCTGATCGGCTTCCTGTTCTGGTACCGCGGGCTGGCGCAGGGCGGCATCGCCGCCGTCGGGCAGTTGCAGTTGCTGCAACCGTTCTTCGGCCTGGCCCTGGCCGCGCTGCTGCTGCACGAATCGGTCAGCCTCAGCATGGTGCTGGTGACCGTGGTCGCGGTGATCTGCGTGGCAGGCGCGCGCCGCTTCAGTCGCTGAACGAAAAAGGGGACGGAGGGGATTAAGTCGTAATCGGTCCTACTGTGCCTGAAACGACTTAATCCCCTCCGTCCCCTTTTCCGGGGCGCCCTGGAACAGATGCGCAACGGCATAGTCGATGAATACCCGCAGGCGTGCACTGGGATGGCGCCCACCGGGCCATAGCAGCGAGAACTGCCCCTGGTGCGTGGGCAGCGCAGGCAGTACCCGTTGCAGGCGGCCATCGGCCAGTGCGTCAGCAGCGAGGAAGTCAGGCATCCAGGCCAGGCCCATGCAACCGATCGCAGCGGCCAGCACGGCCTCCATGTTGTTGCAGGTCATCGCCGTGGGAAGGCGCGCTCCGGCATCGCCTTCGATGCCCGGCAGCTGCCAGGGATGCAGCTTTCCCGTGGTGGGGTAACGAAAGCGCAGCGCGGTATGCAGGCGCAGCTCGCCCACATCGCCGGGCGTTCCATGCACCTGCAGATAGCCCGGCGCCGCACAGAGGATGAAACGAAAGCCGCCCAGTCGCCGTGCGGTCAGGCTGGAATCGGCCAGTTCACCACTGCGTATCACCGCGTCCAGGCCTTCGCTGACCACATCGACGATGCGGTCGTTGAAGTCCAGTTCCAGCTGCACCTGCGGATAGCGTTGCTGGAAGCCGGGCAGCACCGGCAGCAGGAAGCGGTACCCGATGGTGGGCAGGCCGATGCGCAGCAGCCCGCTGGGGGCGTGCTGTCGCTGCGCCAGGTCCGCCTGTGCTTCGGAAAGCTCGTCCAGTGCACGCCGGCAGCGCTGCAGCAGCAGTTCGCCTTCGTCGGTGAGATGCACGCGGCGAGTGGTGCGTTGGAACAGCCGGGTGCCGAGCTCCTGTTCAAGGCGGGCGATGCGCTTGCCGACCGCCGACGCGGACAGGCCAAGTACACGCGCAGCGCCGACGATGCTGCCAGCCTCCGCGGTGCGGACGAAGGCGAGCAGGGCAGAAATGGAGTCCATGCGGGGCATGATTACGGAACAGTGGGACGCAATCAACGTCCATCGAGCCTGTTTTTCAGGGATAGCGGCCTGTCCATCATCAATGCCCCTGATGGTTGGAGGCCCGCATGGCCCCGGTTTCGATGCTCCCTATACCTGTCCAGACGCAGCAGCGCTGGACCCTGCTTGCCGTCTGCCTGGCCGCACTGGCGCTGCCGTTGTCCTTCTCGGCCGGTGCCGTCGCGGTGCCCGCGCTGGCCCGTTCCGTTGCGTCGTCGCCGAGCGTGCTGGCCTGGGTGACCAACGCCTTCATGCTCACCTTCGGCAGCCTGCTGCTCGCTGCCGGTGGCCTGGCCGACCGCTATGGCCGGCGGCGGTTGTTCCTGCTGGGCACAGCAGGCTTCACCATTGCCACGATCGCCGTCTGCCTTGCTCCCACGCTACCCTCGCTGGATCTGGCGCGTGGGTTGCAGGGCGTTGCCGCCGCAGCGGCGTTGGCGTCCGGCACGGCTGCGCTCGCGCATGCCTGGCAGGGGCCGATGCGTGGCCGTGTGTTCGCCCTGCTGGGCGCCACATTCGGTGCGGGGTTGGCGCTGGGGCCGCTGCTTGCGGGTCTGCTGCTGCAGGCATTGGGATGGCGCAGTGTGTTCGCCGTCGGCGGCGTGCTGACATTCGCCGCCTTCGTACTGGGCGCGCGTGTGTTGCCCGAAAGCCACGGTGAACGCGGGCGGCTGGATGTCGGCGGCATGCTGGGCTTCAGCCTGATGCTGGCAGCGTTGACCCTGGCCCTGCTGTGGCTGGGCGAGTTCGGCCTGCATACCGTGCGCGTGCAACTGGCGCTGTTGGCGACGCTGCTGCTGGGCGCAGCGTTCATCTGCATCGAACGACTGCACCGCTCACCCCTGCTGGACCTCTCGTTGTTCTCGCAACCGGCGTTCCTCGGTGTCCAGCTGCTGCCGGTCGCAACCTGCTTCGGCTACGTGGTGCTGCTGGTGGTATTGCCTCTGCAGCTGCTGGGAGTGCACGGACAGAGCGCGACCCTGGTGGGGCTGCAGATGCTGGCCCTGTCCGCGCCGATGCTGGTGCTGCCGATGCTGGCTGCGCGCTGGGCGGAGCGCGTGGGAAGTGCGCGGCTGTGCACGCTGGGACTGCTGGTCTGTGCCTCTGGCCTGTACCTGCTGTCGCGCCATGCATCGCAGCCGTCGCCTTCGCAGTGGGTGCCGTGGCTGATGCTGGTCGGTGCAGGGACGGCCTTGCCATGGGGGCTGATGGATGGGCTGTCAGTGAGCGTGGTCCCGGTACAGCGTGCGGGCATGGCCGCCGGCATCTTCGGGACCGTGCGTGTAGCCGGTGAGGGCATCGCATTGGCCGCAGTCACTGCCTTGCTTGCGCTGCTGATCGGCCATCAGCTGCAGGGCGCGTCGCCGGCATCGCTGGCGCGTGCCGGTGCCTATCTGGCCACGGGGGCGCGGGAACAGGCGCAGGCACTGCTACCGGCGATGAGCCGCATGCAGCTGCAGCATGCCAGTAGTGAGGCGCTGGCAACACTGCTGCGTGTACTGGCGCTGCTGACCGCCGCATGTGCTGCGTTGTTGCACCTGTTGCTGCGGAAACGTAAAGACGCGCTGGTCGGGCGTACTGCGTAGCAGGCTCATCGCCCGCCTTCGTCGTCATCCCGTTGTCGTGTCCCGCTCACGCTGCCTATGCCCACCCGGGCCTAGGCTTGGTCGTCCCCGTCCCCCACGGAGACCTGCCATGTGGCTGCTCGATCATCTCTGGCCTGGCCGTCGACCGCTTCCTCCCCCGGCCGCGGATGCGCCACCGGCACCGCCGCGCCGGCCCTGGCTGAAACGCCCGGCGCGGGCCGGGCGCAGCGGCATGGCGCCCTGGCAGAAGGTGGCCACGCCGCCGCGGCGCACGCGCCACTAGCCGGTGCGGTCTGATGGGTGGTTGACCCCATCGCTGACCGGGATCACCCCCAACGCGAACGGGTCGATGCCCTCCAGGCAGGCCACGTTGTAGCCGTACTGGTCGGGGTTGGAGCGGCGCCGGTGATGGGTGTAGATGCCGCACACGCCACAGAAGTAGTGCTCGGCCACATGGGTGTTGAACTGGTACATCTGCAGGTGGTTCTGCCCGCGCAGCACCTGCAGGCCCTGGCGGGGGACGCTGGCGGCGATGGCGCCCCGGCGCCGGCACATCGAGCAGTCGCAGCGGCGGGGATCGACGATGCCGTCCGGCAGGTCCAGCAGCAGCTCGACGGTGCCGCAGTGGCAGGTTGCGCGGTGCTGGGGTTGGACCGGAACGCCGGCCACGGAAGTGATGCCCATCATTGCTCCTGTGTGATCCGTCTGGCCGCGGGGGCCGCCGCAGACGGTGCGCCGATGTGCCTGAACGGGCCGTAGATGCCACGGTGAACCCGCTTGTGGCTAACTATGCGGCTTCAGGACCGCGACAGGATGCCAGTGAAAGCCGCAGGACGATGGATGACAGGAAGTGCCATGGCGCTGCTGGCGCTGTGGGTGACCGGGCTGCTGGCCTATCAGTTGCCGGGGCCGGGCTGGCTGGCTACCGGCGTCGCCGGGCTGTGGCTGCTGGCAGCGCTGTGGGTGTCGTGGCGGGTCGCGCGGGGCCGTGCCTCGCGCCGCCTGGGCCTGGCGTTCGGGGCATCGCTGGCGCTGGCCGGCCTGTGGTGGCTGCTGCTGACCCCGCGCCAGGACCGCGTGTGGGCCGATGACGTGGCCCAGCGCCTGCACGTGGTGTCTTTCGATGGCCGCCACGTCGTGCTGGACAACGTGCGTGATTTCACCTGGCGCAGCGAAACCGACTACGACGCCCGCTGGGTGCGCCGCGAGTACGACCTGGACCAGTTGCGCTCGGCCGATCTGGTGCTGTCGTACTGGATGGGCCCGGCCATCGCCCACACCCTGATCTCGTTTGGTTTCGAGGACGGTCGCCACGTGGTGTTCTCGCTGGAGATCCGCAAGGAGCGCGGTGAATCGTTCTCGGCGCTGGGTGGCTTCTTCCGCAAGTTCGAGATGACCCTGGTAGCTTCGGAGGAGACCGACATCATCCGCACCCGCACCAACGCGCGCGGCGAGGACGTCTATCTCTACCGCCTGCATGGCATGGACCGTGCGCAGCTGAAGGAGCTGTTCGCAGCGTACATCGCGCAGGCCCGCGAACTGGATGCCAAGCCCGGCTTCTACAACACGCTGACCAGCAACTGCACCACCATCGTCTTCGACCTGGCCCGGCACATCGCACCGCGCCTGCCGCTGGATTACCGCCTGCTGCTGTCCGGTTACCTGGCCGAGTACGCGCAGGAGGTCGGCGCGCTCGCTCCAGGTGTGCCGTACGCCGAGCTGCATGACAAGGGCCGCATCACCCAGCGTGCGCTGGACCTGGGCAGCGGCGACCACTTCTCCACCGTAATCCGCCAGGGCGTGCCCGGCACCGAGCAGGACCCGCAGTAATGACCCGATTCCTCCCACGCCGCTGGCAGCGCCTGCTGCCGGTGTTGTTCGCTGCCTTCCTGCTGCTGGGTAGCAGCGGTTGCGCGATGGTTACCGTCAAGCAGGTCAAGTCCAGCGATTCGCTGGTCAACAAGCGTGCCGACGTGCTCAACACGGGCAAGCTCAGCCCGGCCGCGCGCGAAACGCTCAGCGCGGCAGGCCTGGACGAGTCGCAGTGCGAAAAGGACTTCCTGGTCTGCCGCAGCACGCTGCTGATGACCGACGACCTCAATGTCGAGCAGCGGTTGTCGGCGCTGTCCGAACTGTGGGTAAAGGCCGCGCTGGCGATGACGCCGAAGAAGACGGCTGCCGGCGATCCGCCGATGAGCGATGCGGCATTGGATGCCTGGTTGGAAGCCGCGCGTTACGCCTATGCGTACCTGTTCTACAGCGGCCGCTCGCCGTCCGACCGTGCCTTCGAGGATCGGCAGACGCAGGTGCGCGACTACTACAACTACGCCGCCGAGAAGGCGGCAGTGGTGCTGTTCGTGCGCGCACGCGCCGCTGCGCTGGCCGGCGAGGACTACACGAAGCCGCTCACGGTCGGCAGCTGGTCGCTGGCCTCCAACTACCAGCAGCTGAACCTGAAGAGCATTCCCGCGCAGCTGGTGCCGGCCGGCACGGTCAGCTTCGTCGGCCTGCGCAGTACCTATCGCCGCGATGGCTTCGGTGCCGAGCTGGTGATGGTGATGGACCCGCCGAAGCTGGTTGCACCGGTGATCGCACCCGAGGGCCCCAAGGCCGAGGCGCCGCAGGAGGATGAGGATGACGCACGCCGTGGCCGCCGTCATCGCCATGACGATTCGGTGCCCGAGTTCAGCGAGATGTCCTCGATCAACGTCACCGCACTGCTGCGTTTCGAGGGCAGCAACCTGGACGATGTGATGCGCACGCGCCGGGTCGAGCTGGACGCTTATTCGCCCGAAGCCACCGAGCGCATCACCCTGCATGGCGAGCAGGTGCCGCTGGCCGGCAACTTCACCGCCGCCTATGGCCTGTGGCTGGCGCAGAGCGGTTTCGCCCGGCAATCGCTGCGCACCCTGTTCGGCATGAGCGAGGGCATCGGCGAACCGCACATCTACCTGATGCAGCCGTGGGACCCGAATCGTCGCATCATCTTCATGCTGCACGGCCTGGCCAGCAGCCCGGAAGCCTGGGTGAACCTGGCCAACGAGATCATGGGCGACCCCGAGCTGCGCCAGCAGTTCCAGGTGTGGCAGGTCTACTACCCGACCAATGCGCCGATCGCGTTGAACCGCTACGAGATCGCCAGTGCATTCAACGACACGCTGAAGCACTTCGATCCCAACGGCAGCACGCGTGCATCGAAGGACATGGTCTACATCGGGCACAGCATGGGCGGCGTGCTGGCGCGCCTGCTGGTCAGTGACTCGGGCGACGTACTGTGGAATGACCTGCTGGCCAACTACGACCTGAAGGGCGAGCGCCTGAAGCGGGTGCAGAACAAGCTGGGGCCGCTGCTGCATTTCAAGGCGCAGCCGAACGTGGAACGCGCGATCTTCATCGCCGCGCCGCACCAGGGCACCGACATCGCCGGCAACAAGGTCGGGCGCCTGATCGGTCGCCTGGTACGCCTGCCGCTGACCATCCTCGGCAAGTTCGAGGACGTGTTCCTGGCACTGGCGCAGGCCGAACAGCAGGTCGATGGCACGGCCAAGCCGAAGATTCCGAACAGCATCGACAACCTCAAGGCCAGCGATCCGTTCGTGAAGGCCGCCGCACAGCTGCCGATCGAAGCGGGCCTGAAGTACCACTCGATCATCGCCCAGCGCAAACCGGAACTGCCGGTGGACAAATCCGATGACGGGCTGGTGCCGTACTGGAGTGCGCACCTGCCGGGTGCGTTGTCGGAGAAGGTGATCATTTCCGGCCACAGCGTGCAGGAGACCCCGCAGGCGGTGCTGGAAGTGCGGCGCATCCTGCATCGGGACATCGATGATGTGGGGGCCGGTACGCGGTAATGCCGGCCGCTGGCCGTCACCATCATGGGATTCCCGCGTGCGCGGAGGTTGCCGGCCAGCGGCCGGCACTACCGGAATCCGGCGGCGCTACACCCGTCGCGCGATCACCGTGGCCAACAGCGCAAGGCCGAAGGTGATGGCCAGGCACAGCAGGTAGCCGGTGTGCGGGGTGCTTTCCACGAACAACGCGAACAATGCGCCGGAGACCGCCAGCGCGGTGGTCACCGACAGGGCCTCGCTCAGCTGCAGTGCCGAGGTGTTGGCACCCTGCTCCCGCGGCGCCGACAACGACAGCGTCAACACCGACAGGCTGGCGTAGATCATGCCCATGCCGAAGCCGGTCACGGCCCAGCCGAGCAGCGACACCGGCAGTGGCACTACGTTGAACAGCACGGCCAGCGTGGCGGCAATGCCGACCGTCATCATCATCGTGCCGGCGCGCAGCAGCTGCTGGCGTGACCAGCCACGCTGCTGGTGGCCCTGCAGCCACGAGCCGGCGAACCAGCCCAGCGCACCGAGACTGAGTACGGCACCGGCCCAGCTGGGCGAAAGGCCACGTTCGCGCTGCAGCAGCAGTGGCAGGTAGGCCTCGCAGGCGAAGAAGGCAGCTGCCGCGATGCCACGCAGCGCGATTACGCTGGGCAGGCCACGGCGCAGGATCAGTGTTCCGGGCGGAAGCAGTCGATGTACGCAGAACAGCAGCGCCAGCACCGCCACGCCGATGCAGAGCAGGGCAGGCAGGCCCGGTTGCTGACCGCCGAAGTACAGCAGCAACGCGGCCAGCGAGGCGCCGCTGGCCCAGCGCACCACCTTGCCGCGTCCATCGTCGGCGGTGCTGGGGGGACTGGGCTGCATGCGTGCCAGCGCGGGGCGCAGCAGCAGGCCTGCCGGAACCGCCAGCAACGGCACCGCCAGGAACACCCAGCGCCAGCCCAGGTGCTGCACGATCAGGCCGCTCAACGCCGGGCCGACCATCGAAGGCACCACCCAGCCGGCCGAGAAGGCGGCGAACACCTTCGGCCGCAGGTGCTCCGGATAGCTGCGGCCGACCATCACGTACAGCGAGACCGAGATCGCACCCGCACCCAGGCCCTGCAGCAGGCGTCCCGCCACCAGCATGCCCATGCGCATCGCGAAGCCGGCCAGCAACAGGCCCAGCACGAAGCAGGCCAATCCGTACCAGAGCGGCCGTGCCGGACCATGGTGATCGGCCCAGCGCCCGGCCAGGGTCATGCCGATCACGCTGGTGGCCAGGGTACCGCCGAAGGCCAGTGCGTACAGGCGCAGGCCATCCAGCGCCTCGGCCACGGTGGGCATCGCGGCCGCAACGGCCAATGCCTCGAAGGCGTGCAGCGCGACCAGCGCGACCATGCCGAGGGTGGTCGCGCGATAGCGTGCGGACAGGATCGAGGTGTCAGCCGGCAGGTGGGCGGCGGCGGGCGAGAGGGTCGGGGGCATACGGGTCAGATGCGGGCCGCGCTTGTCAACTGGCGGCGAAGATAGCAGCATGACACCTCAACAGCAGTTGAGGTCAAGCAATGGTGTCCCAGGAACTGAGCGTGGGCGAAGTCGCCCAGCGCAGTGGCGTGGCGGTTTCCGCGCTGCATTTCTACGAGCGCAAGGGGCTGATCAGCAGCCTGCGCACCTCGGGCAACCAGCGCCGCTACAGCCGCGACGTGCTGCGCCGGCTGGCCGTGATCCGCGTTGCGCAGCGCGTGGGCATGCCGCTGGAAGCGGTCGGCCGTGCCTTCGAAAGCCTGCCCGAGGGGCGCGCACCGACCAAGGCCGACTGGGCCAGGCTGTCCGCGCGCTGGCGCACCGAGCTGGAAGAACGCATCCACATGCTGCAACTGCTGCGCGATGAGCTCACCGGCTGCATCGGCTGCGGCTGCCTGTCGCTGCAGCGCTGCCGCCTGGCCAACCCGGGGGATGTGCTTGGCGAACGCGGCGACGGCCCGATGCGCTGGGAATGACCCGCGAAAAGGGGACGGAGGGGATTATGTCGTTTGTGCATTGTCGACTTGATCCCCTCCGTGCCTTTTTTCTTACCAGACCGTGATCGTCTCGCCGCTCTGGATGCCTTCCACTGCACGCTGGAAGGCCAGCGCCGCGCGCTGCGCGCTCACCGCTTCAAAGCCCGGGAAGTAGGGGCCGTAGGCTGCCATCGATTCGATCAGTACGTTCGGGCTGACCACGTTGATGCGCAGGCCACGCGGTAGCAGTTCCAACGCGGCGGCACGCACGAAGCCTTCCAACGCGGCATTCACCGAGGTGGCGTTGACGCCATCGCGGATCGGCTGTGCACTGACGATGCCGCTGGTCAGGGTGATCGAGCCGCCGGCGTTGAGATGGTGCTGCGCCGCCAGTGCCAGCCGCACCTGGCCCAGCAGCTTGTCCTGCAGGCCGAGGTTGAACTGCGCCGGCGTCATGTCCTGCAGCGGACCGAAGTGCAGCTTGCCGGCGGTGGAAATCACCGCATCAACCGGGCCGGTACGCGAGAACAGTTCGGCGACGCTGGCGTCGTCGGTCAGGTCCACCCGCAGTTCGCCGCTGCTGCGGCCGGCGGCGAGAATCTGATGCTGTTGGCCGAGCTGGCGGGCGACTGCCTGGCCGAGGGTGCCGCTGGCACCAACGAGGAGGATCTTCATGGCCGTTCCTTGCGTGAGGGAGTGAACGCAGTCTGCGCCGTCACAGCGGGGTTAGGTAAGCGGCGTATGCTTTGCAGATTCCTAACTCCGGATTAGCAATGGATACCCTTCGCTGCATGCAGGCTTTCGTCGCGGTAGCCGAGTGCGGCAGCTTTGCAGGGGCCGCTGAACAGTTGCAGGTCTCGGCGGTGATGGTCGGCAAGTACATCCAGCAGCTGGAGGCGCACCTGGGCACCGCGTTGCTGCAACGGAACACCCGCCGCCAGCGCCTGACCGAAGCCGGCAGCGCCTACCTGGCCGGGTGCCGGCAGGTGCTGGAGCAGGTGCAGCAGGCCGAGGCCGACGTGGCCGGCCTGCAGGTGCAACCGCGCGGGCTGCTGCGGGTCAGCGCACCCACCACCTGGGGCAGCTGCGTGCTGGCGCCACAACTGGCCGGCCTGCTGCGCGCGCAGCCGCAGCTGAACGTTGAACTGGATCTGAGCAACCGCCGTGTGGATCTGATCGAGGACGGCTTCGACGTGGCGATCCGGGTCGGGCCGCTGCCGTCGCAGGAGGTGGTGGCGCGGCCGCTGCCACCGTATGCGATGAGCCTGTGCGCGGCGCCTTCCTACCTGCGCCGGCGCGGCACGCCGCGTACGCCCGCCGATCTGGAAGGGCATGACTGCCTGAGCCATCTGGCCTGGCGCGGTGGCCACGGCTGGCAGCTGGCCAACGGTGAACAGGTGGACTGGGAAGCGCGCCTGACCTGCAATGATGGTGTTGCACTGCGCGAAGCCGCGGTGGCCGGAGCCGGGCTGGTGCTGCAGCCGACCGCACTGCTGGCCGGGGAGATTGCAGCCGGGCGGTTGAAGCCGCTGCTGCGCGACTACCTGCCCGAACCGCGGCCGATGCACCTGATCTACCTGCCCGACCGCAGACCGCGCCCGCGGTTGCAGTGCTTCGTCGATTTCGTCATGACGACGTTGGGGCAATGAGCATCCACGCCATGCGTGGATGATGGTGGGTGCCGACCGTTGGTCGGCACACATCGGGGGCAATCATTCACCGCAGACAGCAGAGCACCGTGCATTCCAGCGGCGACAGGTATCAATAGATCCACGCCATGCGTGAATGATGGTAGGTGCCGACCGTTGGTCGGCACACATCGGGATCAATCATTCGCCGCAGACAGTTCCTGCCCACGCACCTGCGCGGCGCGCAGTGCCGTATCCACCAGAGCCTCGAAGCCACCGGCCTGGAAGCTCTCGATCGCGGCCTGGGTGGTGCCGTTGGGCGAGGTCACGCGGCGGCGCAGTTCCGCCGGGCTTTCACCAGCCTCATCCAGCATGCGCGAGGCGCCCAGCAGAGTCTGCACCACCAGCGTGCGCGCGGCGTCGGCCGGCAGGCCCTGGGCAATACCCGCCGCTTCCATCGCTTCGGCCAGCAGGAACACATAGGCCGGGCCGCTGCCGGAAACGGCAGTCACTGAATCCATCAGCCCCTCGCTGTCGATCCACACCGTGCGCCCGGCACTGGCCAGCACCTGCTCGGCCCGCGCGTGCTGCTGCGTGTCCACCGACGGTGTGGCGAACAGGCCGGTCACACCTGCGCCGAGCAGGGCAGGGGTGTTCGGCATCGCGCGCACCACTGCCAGGTCGCCCCCCAGCCAACGCTGCAGCTGCGCACTGGTGATGCCGGCGGCAATCGACACCACCAGCGGTCGGCTCGCCTGTGCCAGCGCCTGCAGAGACTGGCAGACCTCGCGCAGCACCTGCGGCTTCACCGCCAGCAGCCAGGTGCCACCCTGCGCGGCGGCATCGCTCGCGTTGTCATGCACCTGCACGCCGAAGTCGGCGGCCAGCGCTTGGCGCAGTTCGGCCACCGGTTCGGCGACGTGGATGTGCGCGGCCGGCACGCCCTGGCGGATCAGGCCGGCGATCAGGCTGCGCGCCATGTTGCCGCCGCCGATGAAGGTGATGGAATCAGCTGCCATGGAAGTCTCCTTGAAAAATCAGGCCGGGCGCGGGCGCGCGCCGAACAGGGCGGTGCCGATGCGCACCAAGGTGGCGCCCTCGGCGATGGCTTCGGCGTAGTCGCTGCTCATGCCCATCGACAGCGTGTCGATCTGCGCGTGCTGGGCAGCCAGCGACTGGAAAAGTGTGCGCATGCGCACGAATGCATCCCGACGCCGCTCGGCTTCGGGCCATGGCGCGGGAATCGCCATCAGTCCGCGCAGGCGCAGGGTGGGTTCGGCGGCAATCGCTGCGGCCAGTGCATCCACTTCTTCCGGTGCACAGCCATGCTTGCTGGATTCGTCGTCGATGTTGACCTGGATCAGCACGTTCAGCGGGCCTCGCGCGGCCGGGCGATGGCGTGCCAGCGCGGTCACCAGCTTGGGGCGGTCCACGCTCTGCACCCAGTCGAAATGGCTGGCCACGGCCTCGGCCTTGTTCGACTGCAGGTGGCCGATCAGGTGCCATTCCAGCGCCAGGTGCTGCAGCGCCTGCATCTTGGCCAGTGCCTCCTGCACGTAGTTCTCGCCGAAGGCGTGCTGGCCCTGCGCGGCCAGCGCGGCCACGGCCTCGGCCGGCTGGGTCTTGGACACCGCCAGCAGGCGTGGGTCGGGCCTGCCAGCGGCCTCGGCGGCGGCATGCAGGTTGCTCAGGATCTGGGGCAGGGAAGTGGCCACGTAACGCGTTCCGTTGAATCAGGAGGCTATACTGCCGCCCGGGGAAAGATCCTTCCAGTCGAAGCCGTTATTGGGGAGTAGCCGCTCATGGATATCGCCGAACTGCTGGCGTTTTCCGTAAAGAACAAAGCGTCCGACCTGCACCTGTCCGCAGGCCTGCCGCCGATGATCCGCGTCGACGGCGACGTTCGCCGGATCAACATCCCAGCCCTGGACCACAAGCAGGTCCATGCGCTGGTGTACGACATCATGTCCGACAAGCAGCGCCGCGATTACGAGGAATTCCTCGAAGTGGACTTCTCCTTCGAGATTCCATCGCTGGCGCGCTTCCGAGTGAACGCGTTCAACCAGAACCGCGGTGCCGGTGCGGTGTTCCGTACCATTCCGTCCGAGGTGCTCACCCTCGAGGACCTGGCCTGCCCGCCGCTGTTCCGCGAAGTGATCCAGCAGCCGCAGGGCCTGATCCTGGTGACCGGCCCGACCGGTTCGGGCAAGTCGACCACGCTGGCGGCGATGATCGACTACATCAACAAGAACGAATACGGCCACATCCTCACCGTCGAGGATCCGATCGAATTCGTGCATACCTCGCAGAAGTGCCTGATCAACCAGCGCGAAGTGCACCGCGACACGCATGGCTTCAATGAAGCACTGCGCTCGGCGCTGCGTGAGGACCCGGACATCATCCTGGTGGGCGAACTTCGTGACCTGGAAACCATCCGCCTGGCACTGACCGCGGCGGAAACCGGCCACCTGGTGTTCGGCACCCTGCACACCAGCTCGGCGGCCAAGACCATCGACCGCATCATCGACGTGTTCCCGGCCGGCGAAAAGCCGATGGTGCGCTCGATGCTGTCCGAGTCGTTGCGCGCGGTCATTTCGCAGGCGCTGCTGAAGAAGGTTGGCGGCGGTCGTACCGCAGCGTGGGAAATCATGGTCGGCACCCCGGCCATCCGCAACCTGATCCGCGAGGACAAGGTGGCGCAGATGTACTCGGCCATCCAGACTGGCCAGCAGTACGGCATGATGACCCTGGACCAGCACCTGCAGGACCTGGTCAAGCGCAGCCTGATCACCCGAAACCAGGCCCGTGAGTACGCCAAGGACAAGCGCCTGTTCGAGTAAGGCGGGGCAGTAACGGGGCAGCGTGCACCAGTGCGCCGCTGTTCCCGTGTTGTTTCCTCCACCGACCGTTACCTGGTAAACCGCTTTCCGGGAGCCTGCCGTGAACACCACCGCGACCACCATCGATTTCACTTCGTTCCTCAAGCTGATGGCGCACCAGCGCGCCTCGGACCTGTTCATCACTGCGGGCATGCCGCCGGCGATGAAGGTCAACGGCAAGATCTCGCCGATCACGCAGACCCCGCTCACGCCGCAGCAGAGCCGCGACCTGGTCCTCAACGTGATGACCCCGGCGCAGCGCGAGGAATTCGAGAAGACCCACGAATGCAACTTCGCCATCGGCCTGTCCGGTGTCGGCCGCTTCCGCGTCAGCTGCTTCTACCAGCGCAACCAGGTCGGCATGGTGCTGCGTCGCATCGAGACGCGCATTCCGACGGTGGAAGAACTGAGCCTGCCGCCGATCATCAAGACGCTGGCGATGACCAAGCGCGGCATCATCCTGTTCGTCGGCGCCACCGGCACCGGTAAATCGACGTCGCTGGCAGCGATGATCGGTTACCGCAACCAGAACTCGACCGGCCACATCATCACCATCGAAGATCCGATCGAGTTCGTGCACAAGCACGAGGGCTGCATCATCACCCAGCGCGAAGTCGGCATCGATACCGACAGCTGGGAAGCCGCGCTGAAGAACACCCTGCGCCAGGCGCCGGACGTGATCATGATCGGTGAGGTGCGTACCCGCGAAGGCATGGACCACGCCATCGCGTTCGCCGAAACCGGCCACCTGGTGCTGTGCACCCTGCATGCCAACAACGCCAACCAGGCGATGGACCGCATCGTCAATTTCTTCCCGGAAGACCGCCGCAACCAGCTGCTGATGGACCTGTCGCTGAATCTCAAGGGCGTGGTCGCGCAGCAGCTGGTGCCGTCGCCCGATGGCCGCTCGCGCAAGGTGGCGATGGAGATCCTGCTGGGCACGCCGCTGGTGCAGGACTACATCCGCGACGGCGAGATCCACAAGCTGAAGGAAGTGATGAAGGACTCGGTCCAGCTGGGCATGAAGACCTTCGACCAGAGCCTGTTCGAGCTGTACCAGGCCGGCGAGATCAGCTACGAGGACGCGCTGCGTTACGCCGATTCGCAGAACGAAGTGCGCCTGCGCATCAAGCTCAGCCAGGGCGGCGACGCACGCACGCTGTCACAGGGCCTGGATGGCGTGGAGATCTCCGAGATCCGGTGACCTGCAGATCTGTAGAGTCGACTGTCAGTCGACTCTCGCGCGCAGCGCGGGATTTTCCCGGCCGGTGAAAGAGCAGTCGACTAACAGTCGACTCTACCGGGCGCGTTGGCGATTGATGAATTCCAGTCATGACCAACTGCAACGCTGCCCATTCAATCGGCAGCCCCTGCAGGCGTATCGTCAGCGTTCCCCCTCTGGAGCACGACGATGCAGACACGTGAACTCGGCCGCAGCGGCCTGAAGGTTTCCGCCCTGGGCCTGGGTTGCATGGGCCTGACCCATGCCTATGGCCAGCCGGTCGAGCGCAGCCAGGGCATCGCCCTGCTGCACGCGGCCGTTGAACGCGGCGTGACCTTCTTCGACACCGCCGAAGTGTACGGCCCGTACACCAATGAAGACCTGCTCGGCGAGGCCCTGGCGCCTTACCGCGACAAGCTGGTGATCGCCACCAAGTTCGGCTTCAGGGATGCGCGCACCGATACCGGCCTGGACAGCCGCCCCGAGAACATCCGCGCCGTGGCCGAAGCCAGTCTCAAGCGCCTGCGCACCGACCATATCGACCTGTTCTACCAGCACCGTGTCGACCCGAACGTGCCGATCGAGGACGTGGCCGGCACCGTGCGCGACCTGATCGCCGAGGGCAAGGTCGGCCACTTCGGCCTGTCCGAGGCCAGCGCCACCACCGTGCGCCGTGCGCACGCGGTGCAGCCGGTCACCGCCGTGCAGAGCGAGTACTCGCTGTGGTGGCGCGAACCGGAGCGCGAACTGCTGCCGACCCTGCAGGAGCTGGGTATCGGCTTCGTGCCATTCAGTCCGCTTGGCCGCGGCTTCCTCACCGGCACGATCAACGCCGACACCACCTTCGACGCCAACGATTTCCGCAACAGCGTGCCGCGTTTCGAAGTGGAGGCGCGCCGCGCCAACCAGGCGCTGGTGGATCGCATCAGTACGATCGCGGCAGCACGCGGCGCGACGCCGGCGCAGGTGGCGCTGGCCTGGCTGCTGGCACAGGCGCCGTGGATCGTGCCGATTCCGGGCACCACCAAGATCCACCGCCTGGAAGAGAACCTGGGCGCGGCTGACCTGCAGCTGGCGCCGGAAGAACTGCAGCGCATCGCGCAGGCGCTGGATGAAGTGTCGATCGTCGGTGAGCGCTACAACGCCCAGCGTGCGGCGCAAGCCAAGGGCTGATCACCGGGTGCGGACCGAGGTGGGTGCGGACCGTTGGTCCGCACACCTCATCCAGCCATCGGCCCGCGCAGCGCATCCAGCACCGTGCGCATCGCCACCGTGACGTGGCGGCGCGACGGGTAGTACGCGTAGTAGCCATCGAAGTGCGGGCACCAGTCGTCCAGCACCGACTGCAGGCGGCCATCGTCCAGCATCGGCTGCACCTGGTCTTCCGGCAGCCAGGCCAGCCCGCTGCCGGCCAGCGCGGCAGCACGGGTCATGCCCATGGTGTTGAAGGTCCACTGGCCGCTCACGCGCACGCTCAGTTCGTTGCCGTCCTGGCCGAAATCCCACGGCATCAGCCCGCCATGCGTGGGCAGGCGCAGGGTCACGCAGTTGTGGTCTGCCAGCTCGTCCGGATGGCGTGGGACCACGTGCTGGCGGAAGTAGCTGGGTGCACCGACCACGCGCATGCGCAGCGGCAGGCTGATCGGCACGGCGACCATGTCGCGCGCCAGGCGTTCGCCGAGGCGGATGCCGATGTCGTAGCGCTCGGCCACGATGTCGGCCAGCCCGTAGTCGGCGGTCAGTTCCACCTTGAGGTCCGGATACTGCTGCAGCAGCGGCGCCAGCCGTGGCCACGCGATGTACTCGGCGGCATGGCCGGTGGCATTGATGCGGATGGTGCCGGCCGGGCGTTCACGGTATTCGGCCAGCGCGGCCAGTCCGTCCTCGATCTCGGCCAGGCGCGGGCCCAGGGTGTCGAGCAGGCGGGCACCGGCTTCGGTGGTGGACACGCTGCGGGTGGTGCGGGTCAGCAGGCGCACGCCCAGGCGCTGTTCCAGGCCGCGCATGGCATGGCTGAGCGCGGACTGGGACACGCCCAGCTGGGCGGCGGCCTTGGTGAAGCTGCCCTCGCGGGCAACGTGGACGAAGGCCTGCAGGTCGTTGAGGTTTTCGCGGGGCATGCTGGGATGATACGGCCGGGCTGCGCCCGGCACCTGCTTCAAGCCAAGGCAACGTCAACGTCAGATGCGTGCATTCCGTGGGATGGCGGGGTGGGTCCGGTTGAGGGGGACGCCGTAAATACCTCCATGTAGCAACTGTGTTGATGGAGGGACTTGGCCCCTCCATGAGACGGGCACGGTAGTGCCGGCCGCTGGCCGGCAGCCTTTGGTCTTGCGCCCTGGCTGGCCTTAGGCAGGGACCAGCCCGTTTTCAGCGTCGCGCAC